>NZ_AQGU01000026.1:0-300000 GCF_014905615.1 Pseudoalteromonas aliena SW19 | reverse complement strand
CTAAATTGTTATGGACTGCAGCGCAGCGGCTTATTTGTTCTTTTGCCTGTTGATTATGTTCGTTATACAAAGCAACGCGTTCGGCTACGTCTTCCATTTGTAGTATTTTCTCAATGCTTTGATCTTTGCAGGCGTCAATGAGTTTCATCATTAATTGGTAGTTTGAAATTTTAAACTCGCGAAAACGACCAAGGCCAGTGCGTGCATCCATAATAAAGTTCATTAATACCCAATCTGTTGGGTTTAATATTTCGTCTTTTGAAAACTGAGCTGCATCACCTTTGTCTACCGCTTCCATCATTTCTGTGGAAATAGTTGGAAACTTTTCTACGCCGCCATAGTAGTCATACACAACACGAGCAGCCGATGGGGCGAATGGGTCGATAATATGGTTTTTAATGTCGCTTGAGTTACGAACGGTTTCGCTTAGGTGATGATCAAATGCAATGTGGCAGCCTGCAACGTAGGGGAGGTTAGTGGTGATATCGTTTTCGGTAATATCTATTTTCCCATCTTGCATGTCTTTTGGGTGAACAAATACAATGTCGTCTATTAGGTCTAAGTCTTTGAGCAGTACGGCGCATACTAGGCCATCAAAATCGCTGCGAGTGACTAGTCTAAATTTATTATTGGGCATGGCTGTTCCATTTTTTTAATTGAGATATCAATTGAGTGTAACAGCTAATATTTTTTTTGAGAGATCTGCTTAAAAAAAACACACAAAAAGCCAAAGTAAACACTTTGGCTTTTGTTAGAGCGTGTCTATGTGGTAAATGGTTTATGCGCCAGGGCCACATTCCATACAGTGGTTAATAATATCAGGGCCAAATTTAAGTTTGGCGTTTAGGTCGCGCAGTGCGGTGCGTAACCCTTCTTCGATAACAGGGTGGTAGTATGGCATATCGAGCATTTGTGGTACGGTCATTTTATTTTGAACGGCCCATGCTAGTAAATGTGCAATGTGCTCTGCTTGTGGACCAATAAACTCAGCACCTAAAAATAAACCAGTGCCTTGCTCTGCGTAAACACGCATGTGGCCTTTATTTTTAAGCATTACTCGGCTACGGCCTTGGTTTTCAAAGCTGACTTCACCTACTTCAAAACAACCACATTCACCTAAGCGGTCGGTGATGTTTTTGTAGCTTTCGCCTACCATTGCTATTTGTGGGTCGCTAAATACCGCTGCAATTTGAGCTCTACGCAAGCCTATTCGTACATCTGGAAAGCGCCCTGCATTTTGTCCTGCAATAGTACCTTGATCAGATGCTTCATGTAGCAGTGGGATCATGTTGCTAGCGTCACCCGCTATAAATATGTTTGAGTCGCCACATTGCATAGTGCGTGCATCGGCAATGGGTACGCCACGTTCATCAAGCTTAATGCCGGTGTTTTCAAGCCCAAGCTTGTCTACGTTAGGTACTCGGCCTGTGGCTGCAAGTACGTAGTCAAACTGTTCGGTGTGTTTCTCACCTTGTTTGTCGGTGTAAGTTAGCTGTGCTTTGTCGCCAACTTGCATCATGTCAGATACGTTTGAGTCGGTATCTACAAAAAATTCTTGAGCAAAAACTGTGTTTGCGTAGTCTCTTACTACAGGGTCGGTAAGTGGGCCAATTGCGCCGCCTACACCAAATAGTTTTACATTTACGCCTAGTCGGCTAAGTGCTTGGCCAATTTCTAGACCTATAACGCCTGGGCCAAATACAGCAACAGATTCTGGTAGGTCATCCCAATCAAATACGTCGTCGTTTATAACCAGTTTATCGCCAAAATTATTAAATACGCCAGGGTATGAAGGGCGAGAGCCCGTTGCTATTACAAAGCGCTTAGCGGTAATAATTGTATGATCGTCGATTTGTACGCGATTAGCGTCTAAAAATTGTGCGTAACCACGAATTTTATCATCATCGGGTAATTCATCTACGGCTTCCACTACAAATCCAGCAAAGCGATCGCGTTCACTTTTAACGCGTGCCATAACTGCCTTACCGTCAATGATAGGCTTTGAGCTATGTACACCAAATGCAGGGGCCATTTCAATTGAATGAGCAGCTTCCGCTGCGGCAATCAATAATTTGCTTGGCATACAACCAACACGGGCGCATGTTGTGCCGTAAGGGCCTGATTCAATCATTAATACGTTTTGTGTAAACTGTTTAGCATTACGATAAGCACTTAAACCAGCAGTACCAGCACCTATAACAACAACATCGGTTTGCAATTCTTTCATAGCGTTTTCCTTTAATAAACAGAGGCTTTAAAGCCCCTGTTAATTTTTACTTAATTAAGCAAAGTATTTTTCTAAATCGTCTGAACCGCCAATGTGTTTACCACCAATAAATATTTGTGGAACAGTCTCACGACCAGATATTGCTTTAAGACTTGTTAGTGATGCGCCTGAGCCCATCGTGATCTCTTCGTATGCGAAGCCTTTTTCTGTTAGTAGCGCTTTCGCTTTTTTACAGAATGGACAGCCAGGTTTAGTAAATATGCTTACAGGCTCTGGTTTAGCTTGCTTAGGGTTAATGTAGTCAAGCATTGTATCTGCGTCAGATACTTCAAACGGGTCGCCTGGTAAATCTGGTTCGATGAACATTTTGTCAATCACACCATCTTTAACTAGCATAGAGTATCTCCAGCTGCGCTTACCAAAGCCTAGGTCGTTCTTGTCTACTAACATACCCATGCCGTCAGTAAATTCGCCGTTGCCGTCTGGTAATAAAGTAATGTTTTGCGCTTCTTGATGCTCAGCCCATGCATTCATTACAAAGGTATCGTTTACTGATAAACATACTATTTCGTCAACGCCATTTTGCTTAAGTACACCCGCTAATTCGTTGTAACGTGGTAAATGAGTTGATGAACATGTTGGTGTAAATGCACCTGGTAGTGAAAACACGACAACGGTTTTACCTTTAAAAATGTCATCAGTTGTTACTGATTTCCATTCGTCATTTTGACGAGTTGCAAATGTAACGCTCGGGATTGTTTGGCCTTCAATATTGTTTAACATAGTTTTTGTTCCTCTTGATTTGTTGATAGCCATTATGGCGAACAATTAAATATAGTTCCAATCGTTTGTTTGTATTAAACTGATAGCTATAAACTATCACGTAGAGCTGAATATGAACTTAAAAGACTTTGAATACGTAAAAGCAATAGCGCACTATAAGCATTTTCGCAAAGCTGCTGACGCCTGTTTTGTAAGTCAGCCTACATTAAGTGGTCAAGTAAAAAAACTCGAAAATGAGCTTGGCGTTACTTTGTTTGACCGTTCAACTAAGCAGGTTACCTTAACAGTAAAAGGCGCTCGTTTATTGACACAAATAGAGATTATTTTAGAGCAAACGCAAATACTCAAAGAACTTGCCGCTACGTCTAACGAGCCACTGCAAGGCAAGTTGACCATAGGTATTATTCCTACCATTGCGCCTTATTTATTACCTACGTTATTAACATCGATGAAAGCGGCGTTTATTGATAGCCAGTTTTCGTTTATTGAAATGCAAACGGCCACTATTCTTGAGGCCCTTAATAGTGGTCAGCTCGATTTTGCAATTTTAGCCGATGTGCCAGAGCTTAAAAATTACCATACTGTTAATTTATACAAAGAAGACTTTTTGGTTGCTGTCTCGCACGACAATACGTTATCAAAGCATAAAAAAGTATCACTCAGTGACTTACAAGATTGCAGCCTGTTAATGTTAAGTGATGGCCATTGCTTTAAAGATCAAGCCCAAAAGTTTTGTTTTTCTGCCGGTGTTGACGTATCTAATCAGTATCAGGGGAATAGTTTAGAGACTTTACTTGCGCTGGTGGCTATGGATGACGGTATTACATTTGTTCCAAAGTTGGCGTGCACTGAACGTATAGGAATTGATTATTTACCTATATTTCCTAATCAGCAGCGGAATGTGGTGTTTGCATGTAGAAAACATTATCCGCATTTATCGGGCGTTGAACAATTGGGTGAGTGGCTGTCGGCTCACCCTAATTTAAAAGCTAAATTGACTAAAAAAATTAATTAAAATATTTAAAGGTCTTGGCTGATTATTTCTACTACATCGTTAATTTGCACGCCTGGCAGCGGTTTATCATCAATACTGACCGCAATAGCGGTTTGTTGATACAGCTGCTCTACGCGAATTGTATTAAGAGTAGTCACCGTATGGGGCATAATATTACCTGCAGCATCAGTTAAATAATTATGATGTGCAATGCTTAGCATTTGGCCTTTTTTTAGACCATGCGCCTTGCCTAAATTAATAACGACTTTACCGTTTTCCATATGCATTATTTTACCTTGTGTAGGTAGGCATGCCATAGCAGCTTGAATATCGTAGCTTATAGATTGGTTTATATTATTAATATTTTGTCCATAAGCCGACTGCCAAAATTTATCACTATTAACATCGACTATGGCTGTTTTTTTAAATGGCCATACCGCTTGGCTATGGTAGCTGTTTTGCCAAAGTTGTTCGTAGGTAGTGCCGTCAAACAGGACAAGTTCAATGCTGTAACTACGTTGATAGCTTTCGTCTTGCCAAAATGCGTAATCGCTATTTAATTTGTCGCTAGCTGATAAGTTAGTTATTTGGCTAAGTAGAACGTATTGTGCATTACTGCGAGAAGCGATTTCTTCTAGTTGCGCGTTTGAGTAGTCATGCTGCTGAGAAAAGTATTTATCAACTTTAATCGCATTCTTGTAATAGGCTACAGGTACTGCGCTCATTTTTGACTTTTGTAATGAGGTAAAAATATTTTTGCTAACGGCTTTATTTATGTCAAATATTTGACCCAGTCTAGCTTGCTCGCGATGATTAAGCTGACTTTGTGTTACGGCTACAAATTTATTAAAACTGCTTTGTGGGCAGTGCTCTGTTTGAGAAAAAATATCGAGACGTAGTGTAATTGCAAATTTATTGCTGTATTGATTTTCGCTAACAAGTTCAATTTTTTGTATTTCGCCGTGGCTGCTAATTTTTAGCTGATCTTGCATTAACACGCCATCTACTAAGGTTTGCACCGAGCTAACCCGTGCGCCAGAGAACACTAATGCTTGTGTAATCGCATCTTTTATAGCGGCTGATTTGGCAGCGCTCGTATCACCATTTTGAACGTTCGCATGGCCCGTTGATTCATACCACTGCGCTTTAGTAAAAGGGGAGAACGTTAATAATGCCGTTGCACTTAACCCTGCAAATGCCAATGATAAAAACGACTTCATACTTTTACTCCCATTAAACTTTAGCTAGTGTATTGGTTAGAGCAAGGACTGTACCAATATTATGTCAAAGCCTAAAACAACACTATAAATGGCATTAAACGTGCATAAGTTAGGTTAATTAATATTTAAGGGCTAGGTACTATGCGCGTAATTACATTACTTATTACACTTGGCTGTTTAACCTTAAGTGGTTGCAGTAGCGTTTTTGATAAACATGTTGAATATAAATATGTAGAGCCAAATAATTACCCAACTTTAAAAGCAGTAGGGTACGCACCCATTAGCTTGCAACAGGGAAATAATAGCTCACAAAAGCAATTGATGGCTATTAAAGCCTCAAAATTAGAGGCTTACCGAGAGTTAACAGAGCAAGTTTACGGACAACAAATTACCGCAGGCACCACGGTTGAAGGCTCAATAGCAAAAGATGATTACTTACAAAGTAAGGTACATGGCATTATTAAAGGTGCACAAATCATAAAAACCTATGCAGTAAACGATACATATATAACAGAGCTTGAGCTTAATATGAAACGCGTACACGATTTATACATAGGTGAGATTAAACCACGTGAAGTTAAAAAAGTGACTTATTACTAGGGCGTGTTGACCTTTCGTGATTGATTTTGCAGCTGTATGTTTGGTTTTTAGGCAAGGCTGAGCCTGTGAAGTGTGGTGTTCCCCATAAATAGGCGATAACTCGGCATAGATGCCAAACATGTGCTGCCCTCGGGTTTCATCTTAGAAGGGTTACTCATGTTGTTTACTGGTGTATAGAATGGATCGCCTGCAGCTTTGTTCAACTTTTATCTGCTTTATTAGGTTACAAATATCACGCCGCAATTAACACTTATACCAATCGGCATAAGTACTTGAATGATTGAACGAATTAAATTCCCCCATAACGTTGTTAAAACAGACATTGATCAGACCAATTTCAAAAATTTCGATTTAATTTAAACGCTTAATTCTCTTTAATTTGATAAAATAACATCTCAACTTTGAGGTGTATATGAATCTAAAAATCAAACGGTTAGACCATCACGGTATTGTTTCAGGTATTATAGAAGACTTAAAAATTGTCAGCCTTTTAGATCAATACTTACCTCAAGACGATAAACAAGAAATCACCCCCGGTGAAGCTGTAAAAGGCATGATCATGAATGGACTCGGTTTTGCCAATCGACCTTTATCACTCAGCCCTCAATTTTTTACTAACTTGCCTCTTGAACATTTATTTCGTGAAGGGGTTCAAGCATCACATTTTAATCGTCACAAACTTGGTAGAACTCTCGATCAATGCTTCGAGTTTGGCTGTGAAAGCTTATTTTCATTAGTCTCCGGACAAGCATGTGAAATAGAGCAAGTTGATAAAACCTTTGAATCACTTGATACAACGAGTCATTCACTGACAGGTGAATATGCTTTTGATGATGGAGATAGTGATGAAAATGTCATTAAAATTACTCATGGCTATAGCAAGGCTCACCGTCCTGATTTAAAACAAGTCGTACAAGAAATCATTGTTAGCCAAGATGGTGGGATCCCGCTTGCATGTAAAAACTGGGATGGTAACAGCGCAGACACCGCTATTTTTAAAGCGCGAAGTAAGGCGCTTGTTGATGAGTTCACAAAAAGCCAAGCTCCTAAATACCTTGTGGCAGACTGTAAACTTTATCATAAAAGTAATGCTGAGTTTTTAACCAAAATTCAATTTCTCACGCTAGTACCTTCAACAATTTCTCTTGAAAAATCCTCTATAAGTACAGCCATAGCAGCCAACCAATGGGTTAATATTGATGATAATTATCAATATGTTATTGAAGAGGTTGATCATATGGGGATAGAGCAAAGATGGATGATTATTTATTCAAAAGCAGCTAATAGCCGAGCACAAAAAAGCATTGTTCGACAAGTTGAGCGAGCACACACAGGCATCAAAAAAGACCTCTTCCATTTACAAGCTCAACGTTTCGCTTGTCAAACTGACGCACAACGCGCATTAGATAAATTAGCGAAAAAGATGAAGCATCATCAAATAGCGACTCAGCAATTTATTAAGCATAAAGTCTATGAAGGTAAAGGGCGACCTAAAAAAGATGCGCCAGTAAAAAATATTGAATGGCAAATCACGGCAGAAATTGAAGAAAACGAAACCGCAATAAAACAGATTGTAGAACAAAAGTCATGCTTCGTATTAGCA
Organism: Pseudoalteromonas aliena SW19; assembly: GCF_014905615.1. Lineage (NCBI taxonomy): Bacteria > Pseudomonadati > Pseudomonadota > Gammaproteobacteria > Alteromonadales > Pseudoalteromonadaceae > Pseudoalteromonas > Pseudoalteromonas aliena. The sequence goes on along the minus strand of NZ_AQGU01000026.1, from coordinate 292,573 downwards.
ACGAATATTGATAAAGAAGCCCTTTCACCAGTAGGTTTACTTAAGCATTACAAAGCACAATCTGAAGTAGAAAAAGGGTTTAGGTTTTTAAAAGACCCCTTGTTTTTTGTTTCATCATTATTTATCAAAAAGCCAAGTAGAATAGATGCTCTGTTGATGGTGATGACACTTTCATTGTTAGTTTATTCAATTGCGCAAAGACGAATGAGAGCGAATATGAAAAAAGAAAAAGCCACGATCGCGAATCAAATCAATAAAGAAATATCTAACCCAACATTACGTTGGGTCTTTCAGTGTTTTGAGGGAATTAATCTACTCCAGCAAGGCGACAAAATCAGCTTGGATGGTTTTGATGAGTTCAGGGAAAAAATAATAAGGCTCATTGGTGGACATGCGTTGAATTTATATAAAATCCAAAAAGTTGCCTAGGGGTCTGATCAATGCCTGTTAAAATTTTTATTTAGAATAATAAAATTTTAATCTTGAAAGATCACCACGCCCCAATCGAGCATAAAAAAGCCCCACTAATAATATTAGTAGGGCGCTTACAGGTTTAATTTTACGCTTTTAAGTTATGCACTAACTTATTATCAGTATTAATTACGCTACCACCTTGGTCATAGGTCATAGAAGAGGGGGCACCAATCAAAATTTCTTTTAATTGTTTTACGCTAAGTTGGGCTTGATGTGCCGCATGTGCGTTTACATCATTTTGCTTTTGGCATTGCTCAAGTTTTTTGCGTATGAGTGTAATTAAATCTTTAACATTTGATGATTGCTCATCATTACTTGCTATTAGTGTATTTAATTCTTTATCGAGAGAACTTAGCTTAGTTAAAAAAGACATTTTTTGTTGGGCAATTTCTTTTAAACCTTCACCACGTCGCGATGCTATCGAATTAAGTTCTTCGTTCAATAAGTCATGTAAAGAATCCAAGCAATCAACTTGTTCATTAAGCTTAATTGTAATTAAACCGTTATGATCAGCCATACACGTCAAACTCAAAATCAGCTAAATTTTTAGCAAGCTTTTCGTTATCAATTTGGTACTTACCTTCAGTGATTGCTTTTTTCAACTCAGCCACTTTGTCACTATCAAAACCAGTCGACTGTTGCGCTTTGTCTTGAAGTGTTTTTAATTGTTGAGCTTGTGGTGTTATGCTTACCGAGTCGCTTGCAGCTTTAGGTGAAGCAGACTGAGCCACTTGTGTATTTGTATTATCTCTTTGTAAATCAACTTTTTGCTGTTTAGTGTTAGTTAAAACACTTGCTTGTTGATTACCTTTATTAACTTGATTGACCATAATAATAAACCTGTATATTACCCAACTATGCTAAGTTATCGGCATATCCATAGGATACTTTAGTATAAATTTATATTAAATATTCACTTGTACGGACTCTACACCATCTACTCGTGCATTTAAAACTTTACCTGTTTTTTTGTTCTTAACATTTATTTGCTCACCAAGTATTCCATCTTCTAAAGCAATACCTGAGGTTTTTACTCTAAGTCCTTTAATATTAGCATAAATAGTGACAGGGTCGCCTTTACAGACCATACATATTTGATTCAATAATACGGGCGTGCCGCTTCTTATATTTCGCTTACTGCGACTGCCAATAAGTACTTTTAGATCATCTAAGTATTGCGCTCTAATAAAATGCGTGGGTTTCATCTCAATGGTGAGGTGAGAGCTTGTTATAATTTCACCTCGCGCTAAATTTGTGCTCGTGACCACAACTGGCGCCATTTCGACTATTCTAACGTGTACGTATTGTGCCCAGCTTTGCGCATCGTTACATTTTATCTGTAGTGTAACTTGGCGATTAAAGGGGGGATCGCTAGGAATTAAAAGCTCAGGCTCCGTGTTACAGGTACGATCTGGTATGCGACTATCCAGTGGTAAAGCACTTAAGTCTAGCTGCGTATCGTTTGAAATATTAATTTGAGCTGCAACATAAGATATAGCCATCTCCTGCAGTAAATCTTTATCAAAGACTTTGGCTTGTACAGAGAATACTAAACTGAGGCTAGCAACAAAATAAAAAACACTGTATCTTCTGATTTTTTTTAACAAACTCATAATGTTTCGACTATGCTTATGGTTTCAAACAGGGTATAAATATTTTGCGTCAAAAAAAAGACGCTCCCGTGATGTTATGTAAGCTTTATAAACAGAAAGCAATTATCATTCCGTAATACTTGTTTTCTTTAGGAGATTTGAATGGCAGGCATTTTAGACTCAGTAAACCAGCGCACTCAGTTGGTTGGGCAGAACCGCCTAGAATTACTATTATTTAAGCTCAGGGGTAGGCAGCGTTTTGGTATTAACGTATTTAAAGTGAGAGAAGTGCTTCAATGTCCTCCACTAACGAGTATGCCAAAGTCTAATCCTTATATTCGTGGTGTTGCTCATATTCGTGGTCAAACTATCTCAGTTATTGATCTGTCTATGGCTGTGGGTGGACGCCCAATCGAAAATATTACAGACAGTTTTATAATAATCGCTGAATATAACCGAACAGTACAAGGCTTTTTAGTTGGCGGTGTAGAGCGTATCGTAAATATGAATTGGGAAAAAATAATGCCTCCACCATCAGGTGCAGGGCGCTATTCATATTTAACAGCGGTAACTGAAATAGAAAATGAGCTTGTTGAAATACTTGACGTAGAAAAAATACTTAATGAAATTTGCCCTGTGAATACAGAAGTAAGCGCTGAAGTTGCAGAAAGTGGTGACATGCAAAAAGATTTAGGTGAGCGAATTATTTTTATTGCTGATGACTCCGCTGTTGCACGTAACCAAGTTAAAAGAGCGCTAGAGCCTTTAGGTGTTCAAATAGAGCTTGCCAAAAATGGTAAAGAAGCACTCATTCGATTAAAAGAAATAGCAAAGCTTGATTGTAAAAATGATATTACGGAACGTGTTGCGCTACTTATATCTGATGTAGAAATGCCAGAAATGGATGGATATACGTTAACCGCAGAAATAAAAGCAGATCCTAAGCTTGCTCCATTGCATGTTATTTTACATACTTCTTTAAGTGGTGTTTTTAACCAAGCAATGATTGAAAAGGTTGGTGCAGATGATTTTATTGCGAAATTCAACCCAGATGAACTAGCTACAGCAGTTAAAAAATGGGTTCATTGTGATTAATCTGAATAGGTGTCATTAACTTGAATAATAAAGATTTGCAGCAAGGTGAATACGATCAATTTCGTTTGTTTTTAGAGCAACAGTGCGGCATTGTTTTAGGCGAAAATAAACAGTACTTAGTTAAAAGTCGGCTCGCCCCGTTAATGGCTCGATTCAATGTAGAATCTTTATCGCAATTAGTTAGTAAGACGCTTGGTCCACATGAGCGTCAACTTCGTGCTGCTGTCGTTGATGCAATGACAACCAACGAAACATTGTGGTTTAGAGATCAATATCCATTTGAGCTTCTTCAAAGTAAGCTGTTCCCAGAATTTAAAGATTTGAAGCGGCCATTAAAAATTTGGTCTGCGGCCAGCTCTTCAGGGCAAGAACCTTATTCTATTGCGATGTCTGTGTCTGAATATCAATCTAAACAGTCCAATGCGTTACGTATGGGGGCTCAAATCATTGGCACTGATATTTCTAATACTATGCTGGATATGTGTAAAAATGGCGAATATGACGCCCTTGCTTTAGCACGAGGGCTTTCAGCTGAACGCCGCAAAAAGTTTTTTAAAGACAGCGGCAATGGCATGGCACAAATAAATGATACGGTTAAAAAACAAGTGAGCTTTAGGCACCTAAACTTACTTGATTCTTATGCGTTAATGGGTAAGTTTGATATTATTTTTTGCCGTAATGTGCTGATTTACTTTGCACCTGAGATAAAAGCTAAAATTATTAAACAATTTGCTCAGGCACTTAATCCAAAAGGCTACCTATTTTTGGGCGCATCGGAGTCGATGACCGGATTGAGTGATGAATTTGATATGGTACGCTGCAATCCCGGAATTATTTACCAAAAGAAAGTTTAATGTTCTCCTCTTCTATAAAATGACACTTTCAGTGTCATTTTTCTTTTAAATACATCCCCTTATAAAAATAGCTTTGTTGCTTTTATATATGGCTTATTTTTTGCTTTATATAAGACAAGTCAATTTTTTGGAGATGGTCATGGCTATCAGTTTTGATAAAGCATTAGGTTTGCATCCGCAAGCGATGTTAATCCGTTCAAAAAGAGCAGAAGTAATTGCAGCCAATATTGCAAATGCTGATACGCCGGGATACAAAGCAAAAGATATCGATTTTGCCACAGCATTAAAAGCGGCAAAATCAAACCAACAAAGCGGCAATACAATGGTTAGAACCAATGCTAAACATATTGCTGGTGGGACTCGTAGTGTTGGTAATTCTGAGTTATTTCGTATGCCAAATCAAACAGATACGGGCGATGGTAACTCTGTTGATATACAAGTGGAACGAAACTTGTATACACAGAATGCTATGGAGTATCAGGCCAGCTTACAGTTTCTAGGTGGCAAATTTAAAGGTCTGAAAAAAGCACTCGGTAGTCAAGGAGCCTAATTATGAGTTTATACAATGTTTTTGATATAGCCGGTTCAGGTATGAGCGCACAGAATGTGCGTTTAAATACCACGGCTAGTAATATCTCGAATGCAAATACGATTAGTTCTTCTCAAGACAAAACGTACCGAGCAAGGCAACCTGTGTTTGCAGCTGAGCTGACTAAGGCGTCAGCATCAGTAAGTAATCCACAGGGATCGGCTGTTGGCGTTAAAGTGTTAGGCGTTGTTGAAAGTAACAAGCCATTACAAATTGAATATAACCCAAACCATCCAAGTGCGGATGAAAATGGCTATATTTATAAACCTAACGTTAATGTTGTTGAGGAGATGGCTAATATGATCTCAGCCTCTCGCTCCTATGAAACAAACGTGCAAGTTGCAGATGCAGCTAAGCAAATGTTAAGTAAAACACTGCTATTGGGCCAGCGGTAAATGAGGGTAGACCATGAGTAACGATATTAATACCTCTACATCCTATACGGACTCTTTGCGTTGGCAGGATACACAGCCGGAAACTGCAAAGAAAAGTGATGCATTAACCCAAGAAGATTTCTTCTCGTTGTTAACGCAGCAGTTGTCGTTTCAAGATCCCAGCAAGCCAGCTGACAATGATCAAATGATTGCGCAAATGACAAATTTTACCATGGCTGAAGGTATCTCAAATCTAAATTCAAAATTTGAGTCTTTGGCAGCTTCAATGACCTCCAACTCGGCGTTGCAGGCATCAACACTTGTTGGTAAGAAGGCATTAATCGGATCAAGTACATTAGAGCTTAACAGCAGTGGTGAAGCCAAAGGCACAATCGCAGCTGAAAAGCCTGTTAAAGATTTGAAACTCAGTATTACGGATGCGTCAGGACAACTTGTTAGAACTATTGAGTTAGGCACTCAAGCAGCGGGTGGCATACGATTTAACTGGGATGGAAAAAATGAAGCTGGCGAAAGTCTTCCTACGGGAGAATATAGCATAAAAGCTGAAGGGAGTATGGGGGAGGAGTTTACAAGCTTGCCTATAGCCTCATATAAAAACATTGAGAGCGTAAGTATTAATGGTGCTAATGGCATTATTCTTAACACCAAAGAAGGTGCGATTAAGCTGACTGATGTCGCAGAAATTGCATAAAGTATTTAAAGTATATTTCTAGCCTAAGGCTAAATATTAATAGTTTAGAGGTCAATTATGAGCTTCAATATTGCGTTAACTGGCATCGCTGCCGCACAAAAAGATTTGGATGTTACTGCTAATAACATTGCTAATGTAAATACCACTGGCTTTAAAGAGTCTCGCGCTGAATTTGCTGATGTTTATGCATCGTCAGTGTTTACTTCAGGTAAAACTAAAGCTGGGGATGGTGTGCAAACAACATCGGTATCTCAACAATTTCACCAAGGTTCAACTTTAGGTACGAAAAATTCGCTCGACCTTGCTATTGGTGGTGATGGATACTTTGCGCTTAGTTCAGAGCTTGGCTCACAAGATCAAACCTTTACTCGTGCTGGTGCATTTAAATTAAATAAAGATAATTTTATCGTTGATTCACAGGGTAATTTTTTACAAGGTTTCCCTGTTGATGCAGTCAGTGGCGATGCAACATCGGTGAGCTTAAGTACCTCTACAGCAATCCAGATCCCTGACTCATCTGGTTCACCGCGTGCTACAACAAATGTGTATTCATCGTTTAGATTGGACTCAACCAAAGCGCCACCATCAATTACGCCATTTGACCCAACTCAAACGGGGTCATTTACTCACTCTACCTCAACGAACGTGTACGATTCGTTAGGTGAAGCACATACAATGCAATTGTATTTTGTGAAAACAGACTCGACTGTTACAGGTAATGCTAACGAATGGCAAACCTTTGCCACATTAGACGGTCAACCATTTAACCCAGATGGTAGTGCACAACCTACAGCGCCGTATAACCCAATTTCAACATTCCAGTTTGATGCTAATGGCATACCACTTAATACCAATGGTGCATTAAATACAGGAAATACATTCAACCCAGTCACGTTAACTGGTGCAAATATATCAGGACTTTTGAGTAATGGCGCAAGCTTTCCTAATGATGTAACAATAAATTGGCGTGACGAAGCTGGTACATCTTCAAAAATACCAACACAGCATGCAGGGGCTTTTGAAAATAAAGTATTAGATCAAGATGGTGCCGCAGTAGGTCGATTAGCGAATATTGATATTGGCGTAGATGGAAAAATTGTTGCTTCTTACAGTAATGGCGACTCTACCTATTTAGGGCAAGTCGCATTAACTCGTTTTTCTAATTCTCAAGGCCTACAACAAGTCGGAAATACTTCTTGGAAGAAAAGTTTAACTTCTGGTGAGCCGATAGCCGGTGAAGCTAATTCAGGTGCATTTGGCAAAATTAACTCATCAGCATTAGAGCAATCAAATGTTAATTTAACAAATGAGCTTGTTGATTTAATTAGTGCACAACGTAACTTCCAAGCCAATTCACGTGCGCTGGAAGTGAATTCAACACTACAGCAAGCCATTTTACAGATACGATAATTTAAATTTTTATCGACTAAATACTAGGCTGCCTTGTTGCAGCCTTTTTTATTATCTGGAGTTAGAATAATAGGATATAAAAATCATCTATTTCGACAGCGATTTTTTATCATTATTAGACAGAAAATTAGCTTAAGTGGTGTCACCATTTTTATTTTTAATACAGGGTGATTGCATCAAAATAGCTGCCTTTAGCTTGATATAACTACCATTATCCCCCTCAAAACGCGTCAATTTCAATTTCATACTTCTTTGGCATCTATTTTGCATTTACTTAATTAGAGATTTTTTATGTGAGTCGATGTTATGGACAAAATGGTCTACATTGCGGCGTCTGGTGCAAAACAAAGCCTGCAAGGGTTAGCACTTAAAGCCAATAATTTGGCGAATGCTAATACAACTGGGTTTAAATCCGATTTTGCACAAGCGCGTTCTATGCAAGCGTTTGGTGAGGGTTTACCAACGCGTGTATTTTCAATGCAAGAACGTCCTGGTTCAAACATGGCATCGGGCGGTATTATTCAAACCGGTCGTGACTTAGATATCGCAATGAGTGATAACGCTTGGCTTAGTGTGCAAGATGCATCAGGAAATGAGGCATATACAAAAGTAGGTACGCTCAACATCACAGCCGAAGGCATGCTAGTTACAAGCGGTGGTCGTCAAGTTATTGGCGAAGGTGGTCCCGTTATATTACCAGTGCCAATTGAAAAAATTGCATTTAGTGAAGACGGTGCAATTCAAGTTCGTCCGCAAGGCGCACCCGCTACTTTTTTAGAAGAGATAGGTAGACTTAAAGTAGTCGAAGCAAATAACGCACAGCTTGAAAAAGGCAATGATGGTTTATTTAGACCAAAGCCAGATCAAACTGTTGAGACGTCTGCCAATGTAAAAGTATTGAGTGGTAGCTTAGAGATGTCGAATGTGAATCCAGTTCACGAAATGGTCGATATGATCAGCCATCAACGCCAATTTGAATTACAAGTGAAACTAATGAAAACAGCTGAACAAATTGACGAACGTCAAGATCAGTTATTACGCATAGTTTAGCTTTAAAGTGAGGACATTATTATGAATCCAGCATTGTGGATAAGTAAAACAGGGCTTGATGCTCAACAAACTGATATTTCGGTTATTTCAAATAACTTAGCCAACGCAAGTACTGTTGGTTATAAAAAGAGCCGCGCAATTTTTGAAGATTTACTCTATCAAAATATTAATCAACCAGGTGGGCGTTCGTCGCAAGACACTGAAATGCCATCTGGTTTAATGCTTGGCGCTGGTGCGAAAGTGGTTGCTAACCAAAAGAACTTCTCACAAGGCAACATGTTAACTACTGAAAACTCATTAGATTGGATGATTTCAGGTCCTGGCTTTTTTGAAGTGCTGCAACCAGACGGCAATATTGCTTATTCACGTAATGGACAATTTACAACTGACGGTAACGGACGAATTGTAACCTCGGGTGCGGGTTATGTTGTTCAGCCAGAAATGAATGTGCCAGATGACGCAAAGTCGATAACTATATCTCAAGATGGTGAAGTGTCAGTTAAAGTTGGAGGGCAAGCCGAAAACGTTGTTATTGGTCAGCTGACGATTAGTGACTTTATCAATCCATCTGGTCTGGAGCCTGTAGGGCAAAACTTATATACCGAAACGGCAGTAAGTGGTGCGCCTGTACAAGGCAATCCAGGTGTTGAGGGGTTAGGTACAATTATTCAAGGCTCACTTGAAACGTCAAACGTCAATGTAACCGAAGAATTAGTAAACCTAATTGAAACCCAGCGAATTTATGAAATGAACTCAAAAGTAATTTCAGCAGTTGATGAAATGATGAGTTATATCAATCAGCAATTATAAGGTTTAAGGGGCAGTTTATGCGTAATATTATGCTATTTACAGCAGGCACTTTGCTTTTAAGTGGCTGTATATCAACACCTAATAGTGAGGTAGTTCAAGACGACCCTTACTACGCACCAATGTACCCTGAACCTAATTTAGAGCCCGTTGTAGCAACGGGATCGTTGTTTAATGTAAACGTATCTAACGACTTGTATGCAGATAGAAAAGCACTGCGCACTGGCGATATTATTACGGTTAAACTACAAGAATCGACTCAAGCTACAAAAGCGGCAAAAACAGAAACAGATAAAGAAACCGATGCAAGCCTTGACCCTGTTGTTGGCTTGGGAGGGTTACCGGTAAATATTGGCGGTGACAGTATTCAATTTGGTATTGGCAGCGACTCTTCTTTTAAAGGGGATTCAAAATCAAACCAGTCAAACAGCTTGGTTGGCGATATATCTGTAAACGTAATGCGTGTTTTACCAAACGGAAATTTAGTTATCCGTGGTGAAAAATGGTTAACGCTTAATACTGGTGAAGAGTTTATTCGTCTAGAAGGCTTAGTCCGCCCGCAAGATGTAACCTCAGATAACACCGTAGAATCAAACCGAATTGCTAATGCACGTATTCAGTATTCGGGTAAAGGGCAAACGCAAGAAGCGCAAACAGCCGGTTGGTTAACACGCTTTTTCACAAGCTCACTCTTTCCTTTTTAGAGGACATTCAATATGAATGGATTTAAATTTTTCTGTTTAATCGTTTTATTCGCAAGCCAATTTTCGGCCAATGCAGAACGTATTAAAGATATCTCTATGGTGGAAGGTGTGCGCTCTAACCAATTAGTTGGTTATGGTTTAGTGGTTGGTTTACCTGGCACTGGCGAACAAAGTCAGTTCACACAACAAAGCTTTAAAGGAATGTTAAGTAATTTTGGTATTACATTACCTGCTAATTTAAAGCCTAAAATTAAAAATGTCGCAGCTGTTGCAGTACACGCAGAACTGCCTGCATTTAGAAAACCTGGGCAAACAATCGATATTACAGTCTCATCTATCGGTAGCGCAGGTAGTTTGCGCGGAGGGACTTTAATACAAACGTTTTTAAAAGGTGTTGATGGCAATGTATACGCTATTGCGCAGGGAAGTCTTATTGTTGGAGGGTTAGGTGCGCAGGGTCTAGACGGCAGTAAGGTCGTTATTAATACTCCGACTGTGGGCCGAATTCCTAATGGTGCAACAGTCGAGCGGGCTGTTAAAAGTCCCTTTATGCAAGGGGATTACATTACTTTCAACTTAAATCGTCCAGATTTTACAACCGCAAAACGCCTAGAAAAAACGATAAATGATTTGGTTGGCCCAAATAGCGCTCAAGCAATTGATTCGGTCTCTATTCGTGTAATTGCCCCAAGAGATGCATCACAACGTGTATCGTATTTATCAACGCTTGAAAATTTAGAATTTAAACCGGCTGATATGGCGGCAAAAATTATAGTTAATTCACGTACGGGCACTATCGTAATAGGTAAGAATGTGAAATTACAGCCAGCGGCTATAACGCATGGCGGGTTAACCGTCACTATTGCTGAGCAACAAAACGTATCGCAACCAAATCCGCTAAGCGAAGGTGAAACTGTTGTAACGCAACAAAGTATTATTGATGTTAAGCAAGATGACTCTCGCGCCTTTGTATTTAACCCAGGTGTCAGCCTTGATGATTTGGTGCGTGCAATTAATGAAGTTGGCGCAGCACCGGGTGATCTAATGGCTATTCTTGAAGCATTAAAAGAAGCAGGGGCTATTAACGGCCAGCTAGTGGTTATATAAATCGTTAAAAATAAGTCCTAGAAAACTATTTTTTAGGACTTAACTTGTACATTTCCCACCAACATAGTTTTATCACATATTAAGTGGTTCAATTTTTGCATTCTAATTCGTATTATTCATTATTGTGTCAAAAAGCTGATGGAAACAAATCACCTCGATAAGCAAAACTTTTTTGATTTAGGTAACTTAGATTCTCTGCGTCGAGAAGCCTTAACGAGCGGTGATGCATCAACGGATGCGTCTAAAGCTGCGCTCAAAAAAGCGGCGGCACAATTTGAAGCTATTTTTACGCAAATGTTGCTCAAAAGTATGCGCAAAGCAAACGAAGCATTTGAAGACAAAGAAAGTCCTTTCAATTCAAGTGGTGTTAAGTTTTTTGAAGAAATGCACGATCAGCAATTATCTACTGAGCTTTCATCTAATGGTTCATTGGGGTTGGCTGATTTAATTGTTCAACAGTTATCTCCTGACGGTAAGAGCTTTATGCCGGGGTCTGTACTTAGAACCACTAATGATATTTTTAGTGATAAACGAGCTGGTTCGACACTTCCTCATGAGCAAACAGCACAAGAAGCAACGTCTGCTCTTAATAACAATAAAGCAGAGGCTGAAAAATCAACAGTAACCACGCCTACGTTTGAAACCGCTGAAGAGTTTGTCAGTTCGGTTTGGGAACATGCTAAAACAGCCGCACAAAAAATTGGCTTGAATCCCGCTGTTATGGTTGCACAAGCTGCACTTGAAACGGGTTGGGGTAAACACATCATTAATAAAAGTGACGGTAATAGCTCATTCAACTTATTTAATATTAAGTCAGATAAAAGTTGGGAAGGCGAAAAAGCAAGCAAAGTAACACTCGAATTTGAGCAGGGCACGGCAGTAAAAAAACAAGCTAGCTTTAGAGCTTACGATTCAATAAAAGAAAGTGTTAATGATTTTGTTGATTTTTTAACACAAAACCCACGTTACCAAGATGCACTACAAAATACTGCAAAACCGACTGAATTTTTAGATTCATTACAAAAAGCAGGTTATGCCACCGATCCAAACTATGCCAGCAAAATAAAAAAAGTGCTTAACAGTGATGAGCTAAAAGATATTGCGGCAAATGTAATCCGCCAAGGAGTAAAGTAACATGTCGTATGATTTATTTAATATTGCACGTTCAGGAGTCAGAGCTAATTCTGAATTGTTGCAAACGACAAGTAAAAACATTGCGAATGTGAATACTGAGGGCTACGTACGCGAGCGAACAGAATTTGCAACAACCTTTGATAATCAGGTGGGTAGGGATAAAACATATCGACTACTTAACGAATTTGCGCAGAAGCAATTAAATAGAGATACCTCTAATAAAACCTTTTTTGATCAATTTGTTGGTGAAGCGAACCGGATTGATACCTTGTTTTCGGAAGAGTCTAATAGCTTATCAACACGTATAAATTCCATGTTTAATAATGTGCAAGAGGCACTAAATCAACCCTCGTCTTCGGTTGCTCGTTCATTAGTTATAAGCGACACAAAAAATTTACTCGATCAAATGAATAGACTTTCAGGAATTGTGTCAGAGCAAAAAGAAGTGGTGAATGAGCAGTTAGAAATATTTGCCGGTGAAGCCAATACGTTAATCCAAAGCATTAATACCTTGAATCAAGAAATTGCAGGGGTTAGCGGCACAAGCCAAGAGGCTAATGCGAGCTCTGCTTACAATGAACGTGATAAAGCAATTCGCGATTTATCTAAACTAATTGATATTGAAACGCTCGATGGCCCTAATGGCGAAAAGCAAGTTTTTATGGGCACTGGTGAAGCCGTAGTTATGCAAAATGGTTCATTTAATTTATTTTCAATAAGCAGTGATCCTGACGCCGATTTTAAAGAACTTCGTCTAGAGGTAAACGGTGGTAAAGCAGTGCCAATAGAAGTTGATGCGAGCAAATTAAAGGGCAAAATAGGCGGTTTACTCGCTTTTAGAGATGATATTTTAGTGCCTACTCAAAATCAAATTGGACAAATGGGAATTGCTCTAGCTGATTCATTCAACCAGCAGAACCGCCTTGGTATGGATGCCGATGGAGAGCTTGGCGGCGATATATTTAATATACCTACGGTTAACGGTTACGCCTATAAAGCGAACACAGGTACCGCAGGAATAACCGCAACGGTTGAAGTTGGAAAAGGAAGCGAGCTTCCAGCTAGTGATTTTATTATTACTTTTACTACAAACCCTAATGAAGTCAGTATTCAGCCTATTGATAACAAAGGCGAACCATTAGGTAATCCCTCTCTTGCAACTGTGCCTGCAAGTGGAATTGTCGATTCAGCCGCTATAACAAGTGGCGAATCGTTTGGTTTACAAATGAATATAGCGGGCGCGGGTGTTGCGGGGGATCAATTTCAAGTAAAACTAAACTCTGGAGCCGCTGGTAATATTACACTGACCACTGAAAGAGGTGAAGATTTAGCATTAGCATCGCCTGTAAGAACCAAAAATAATATTGATAATACCGGGAGCGCGTCTATTTCGGCGGGCGACGTAAGCAGTGTTACATCCGGTGGATTTACCAATCTGCCTTTAGGGCTAACTAATGGTCCAATTACGTTAGTTAAAACAGCTAATACAAACGAGTATCAGGTAACAGATACGAGCGGTACGACCACATTCACTGTGACGCCACCGGCTAATAATATATTAGCGCAAGCTGGTGCACCTTATAGTACCTATGGTTTTGATTTTAATATAGATGGGGTTCCTGCAACGGGCGATACCTTTACATTAGAGTTTAACGAAGGGGGCTTTGACGATAACCGCAATGGTTTAAAACTTGCTGAACTTCAAAATGGCGAATTGGTTCGTCAAAATGTAGTCGCAAGTGCATCTGCAGATAACCACGGAACATTTAATCAAGCTTTTGCTGAGGTTGTTACAGATATTGGTGTGGTAACAGGTCAGGCGAAAACAAATGGGGCCGCGTTTAATGCGCTTGCCGAGCAATCTGAATCTTGGTATGAGTCGCTATCAGGTGTAAACCTTGATGAAGAGGCGGCAAATTTACTGCGTTTTCAACAATCTTATGCCGCCTCAGCACAAGTTTTAGCGGCAGCCCGTTCTATTTTTGAAACTTTACTTAGTGCCGCGAGGTAATTATGCGCTTATCAAATAACTTAATGTATCAAAACAGTATTAATAACATACTTAAAAATCAACAAGGTGTGGCAAGTGCTCAAGAGCGTGTAACTACCGGAGAAAAGTATTTAACGACTTCAGAAGCGCCAGCTGCGGTATCGCAAGGTATGCTGTACACCAATAAAATAGAAACAAATGAACAGTACACTAAAAATATTAATCAGCTCAAAGGTCGATTAGAGACTGAACATAGTATTTTAAAAGGCATGAATGAGAACATTTTAGCTACGCAAGAATTAACCATTCGGGCGGGTAATGGCTCGCTTAGTAAAAGTGATTTGGCTGGAATTGCAGGTGAGCTACAAGAGCTACAAAAGTCATTGGTTAATTTAATGAACACCCAGTCGGAAGGTGGTAAATATATTTTCTCTGGGTATCAAGACAATATTCAAACTTACACTTTTAATAACCTTACTAAAAAATATGAGTATCAAGGCGATCAGGGCCAACATGAAGTGACTATTGCTAAAGGTGTTGAAATTAAATCCAGCGATAATGGATTTAACGCGTTTGAAAAAGTTAATGCCCGATTAGATGTAACCTCAAACAGAGGTATCGCTACAGGTACAATCACATCGGGCACTGTTTACGTTAGTAACCAAGGTGAGTTTGATAAGTTCCATAGCAATAATTACAACACCGACCCAGATCCTTTGGTTTCAGCAACTGTAAATACATACAACGTTAATGTATTACCAGGTGCAACAGCATCTTCCCCTGATACATACGAAATACTACGAGATGGTGTGCCACTTGTTCCTCCTGTTACAGGGGAGGTAACCGATGAGCCAATTGAATTTGCTGGGATGGAAATTAAACTCGAAGGCGAAGCACCAGGGCAATTAGATTTTAGTCTTGAGAAACCGCATAAAGAAAATGTACTTAATACTCTGCAAGGGCTTATAACAAGTTTAAAAGATGAAACGCTAGAAGGTGAAGACTTACAACAAGCGTTAGCTAGTGGCCTAATACAGCTAAAAAATGCGAGTGAGCAAGTTGTATTTACGCAATCTAGTTTGGGTGGGCGAATGAATGTAGTTGATAAAGTAACTGATTCTAATAGTGCTGTAGATATAAATAACAAAGCGAGCAAATCAAGTTTAGTTGAAGTTGATATGGCAGAAGCTATTAGTGAATTAACTAAACAAGAAACTGGATTGCAGGCGTCGCAAGCCACGTTTGGCCGTTTGGCTAAACTAACATTATTTGATTATATATAAACCAAACTTATTCACATTATTGCCCTTCATCAGTAAGGGTAATAACTTGCCCTTATAAAGCGGCAAAAAATTGTCACCCCTTTCTTCCTCTTTTATAAAATCAATCTAACTATTAACTAATACCCATTTTATTTTTGTTTTTTATGTTTAAAAACAATGCCTTAATGTTTTAATTTGAGTTGGCACAACAAATGCATTTACTTGATCATAGAAAAGTGTGGATTCTGCTAAAGAAAATTGAACCACATTCTTAATTAAAACTAGGAGATGGTAAAATGGCTTTAAGCGTAAATACAAATGTTGCATCACTTAATGGGCAACGAAACCTATCAAAATCTAGTATGGCACTAGAAACATCAATGCAGAGATTATCATCAGGCTTGCGAATCAATAGCGCTAAAGATGATGCGGCAGGTCTGCAAATTGCCAATCGCTTAACTTCACAAGTTAATGGCTTAACGGTTGCACAACGAAATGCAAATGATGGTATTTCAATGGCACAAACCGCAGAAGGCGCAATGCAAGAATCGGCAAACATACTACAGCGTATGCGTGATTTATCACTGCAATCAGCGAATGGCTCTAATAGTGCGGTAGACCGTGCTTCACTGCAAAAAGAAGTCAGTGCACTTCAACAAGAATTAACACGTATTTCAGATACCACTAAATTTGGTGGCACCAGTTTATTAGATGGCACATTCGGCACAAAGCAATTTCAGGTTGGTGCCAACGCGAACGAAACTATTAACGTAAGTTTGAGTAATACAGCGGCTGATGCGATTGGCGCAAATGAAATAAAAGGTCCTGGTACTGCCAGTGCAAATAAATCATTAGGTGACGTACAAACAGTAAGCTTAGCGGTGAATCATGGCACTACAGCCGATACGGTTAATCTAAATGGTACTGATATCGCTATTACAGGCGGAAGCGGCGCTGCACAAATTGCTGATACGATTAATTCATCTGGTGCAGGTGTAGAGGCCGAGGCAAAAATTGATACTATAATCGCAGGCATTAAACCAGAGAGTACTGGCGTAATAGAACTGAAAAAAAATGGCACTATAGAAAAAAGTTTTGATTTAGGTACATACGGTGGCGATATGGATCGTTTAACTAAAGATATGCAGCAGGCCGGGTATGATGCAATCTTTGATCCTAAAACTCAACAAATAGCTTTTAAAGCCACAGATGTAGATGGTATTGATGTAACCGGGGCCGACACAAGTAACTTTACTATTGGCGGTGCAGCGGTTACATCGGCTGCTAACTCATTTAGTTTGTCTGCAGAGTTAAACTTATCTTCAGCAAATAAGATAGGTATATCAGCAACTACTGGCAATGAATTGTTTGGTACAGGTGCTGCGGCAATCACATCAAGTGGTGGTGTTAGTTCTCTGACTAGTGTTGAGAGTATTGATATTTCTGGTGCAAGTTCAACGGGGGCACAAAATGCAGTTAAAACCATTGATGCGGCACTTGCTCAGATAGATGCACAGCGAGCTGACTTAGGTGCGGTACAAAACCGTTTTGGCCATACTATTTCGAATTTAGCCAACGTTGCAGAGAATGTATCTGCATCACGTAGCCGTATTCAAGATACCGATTATGCACTAGAGACCGCAACATTGACAAAAAACCAGATAATGCAACAAGCAGGTACAACCATCCTGTCTCAAGCAAATCAGTTGCCACAGGCAGCATTGAGCTTACTAGGTGGTTAAGCTTAAGTGAAATATCATTATTATTAAAAAGCCAAGTGCAATATTGCACTTGGCTTTTTTAGTTTTTAAATCAAAGTTGTTATGTGCTTTGTATTTTTTTAGTAAAAAAGATTAAAGATATTTTGATGCATGCCGTTAACTTAATCAGAACGGAGCTTGAACAAGATGTAATGGCTCTTGGTTAAAATCACTTAGTGCATTACGAAAGTAATCAGGAGTTACATAGCATGGCTTTATCAGTAAATACAAATACAGCGTCTTTAAACGCACAAAGAAACTTGTCTAAATCAAGCGATGCGTTAGGTACATCAATGCAACGTCTTTCATCTGGTATGAAAATTAACAGTGCCAAAGACGATGCGGCTGGTCTACAAATAGCAAACCGCTTAACATCACAGGTAAATGGTTTAGGTGTTGCTCAACGTAACGCGAATGATGGTATTTCGATGGCACAAACGGCTGAGGGTGCGATGCAAGAATCATCGAACATCTTACAGCGTATGCGTGATTTATCACTACAGTCAGCGAATGGTTCAAATGATGCGGATGCACGTGCAGCGCTACAAAAAGAAGTAGGCGCTCTTCAACAAGAGCTAACACGTATTTCTGAAACCACAAAGTTTGGTGGTACGAGCTTAATTGATGGTTCATTCGGTACAAAACAATTCCAAGTTGGTTCAAATGCAAATGAAACTATCAACGTAAGTTTACGTGATATGTCAGCAGATGCGATTGGTGCAAATGAGATCAAAGGTGGAGGCACTGCAGCTGCAAGCGCTAGCTTAGGTGATGCAGAAACAGTTGCTCTTGCAACTAACCACACAACAACTGCGGATACTTTAAATATTAATGGTACATCTGTAGGTGTGACTGGAGGCCAAGGTGCAGCAGATATTGCCGCAACAATAAATGCATCGGGTGCAGGTGTTAAGGCTGAAGCGCTGCTTGAGACCAAAATTGTCGGTATTGATTCTGGCGCGAATGCTGTAATCACGATTGGTGAAGATAAATATGATTTAGGTAAATTCGGTGGTGACATGGAGCGTCTGGCTAAAGATATGCAGGCAGATGGCCATGATGCAATCTTCAAGAAAGTTGAAGGTGGTGATAATGAAATTACCCTTAAAACGACTGGTGTAAATGGTGTTGATGTAGCGGGGACTGCTGCTGCGGGTGTAGGTTCATTCACTGTGGGTGGTAAAGCGGTTACTTCAGCCAACTTAGCCGCGAGTGTTTCATCAGAGTTAAACTTAAGCTCTGCGGATAAAATAGGTATTTCAGGAACTACCGCTAACGAATTGTTTGGTTCAGATGCGGGTACAATTACATCTACTGGCGGTAGCAGTAAGTTAACAACGGTTGAAGATATTGATATTTCGGGTTCGACAGCAATTGGTGCGCAAAATGCGATAAAAACAATCGATGCGGCACTGGCTCAAATTGATGCGCAACGAGCAGATTTAGGTGCGGTACAAAACCGATTTGGTCATACTATTAGCAACTTAGCGAATGTATCGGAGAATGTGTCGGCTTCAAGAAGTCGTATTCAAGACACCGATTATGCTGCAGAGACCGCCATGCTGACTAAAAACCAGATAATGCAACAGGCAGGAACGACTATTTTGGCTCAGTCTAACCAGTTACCACAGGCTGCGTTAAGCTTACTAGGCTAGTTCAATAAAGTAATAACTGATAAACGGGGCATATTATATGCCCCGTTTTTTATTTATTTCAATCGGTTATGTTTTTTTTAAAAAAAACTCAAGGTTTGCTCTTTACTGCCGTTAACTTAATTAGAACGGAGCTTGAACAAAGATGTAATGGCTCTTGGTTAAAATCACTTAGTGCATTACGAAAGTAATCAGGAGTTACATAGCATGGCTTTATCAGTAAATACAAATACAGCGTCTTTAAACGCACAAAGAAACTTGTCTAAATCAAGCGATGCGTTAGGTACATCAATGCAACGTCTTTCATCTGGTATGAAAATTAACAGTGCCAAAGACGATGCGGCTGGTCTACAAATAGCAAACCGTTTAACATCACAGGTAAATGGTTTAGGTGTTGCTCAACGTAACGCGAATGATGGTATTTCGATGGC
The DNA here is from genome assembly GCF_014905615.1 of Pseudoalteromonas aliena SW19. Taxonomy (NCBI): domain Bacteria; kingdom Pseudomonadati; phylum Pseudomonadota; class Gammaproteobacteria; order Alteromonadales; family Pseudoalteromonadaceae; genus Pseudoalteromonas; species Pseudoalteromonas aliena. The sequence goes on along the minus strand of NZ_AQGU01000026.1, from coordinate 273,576 downwards.
ACAAACGGCTGAGGGTGCGATGCAAGAATCATCGAACATCTTACAGCGTATGCGTGATTTATCACTACAGTCAGCGAATGGTTCAAATGATGCGGATGCACGTGCAGCGCTACAAAAAGAAGTAGGCGCTCTTCAACAAGAGCTAACACGTATTTCTGAAACCACAAAGTTTGGTGGTACGAGCTTAATTGATGGTTCATTCGGTACAAAACAATTCCAAGTTGGTTCAAATGCAAATGAAACTATCAACGTAAGTTTACGTGATATGTCAGCAGATGCGATTGGTGCAAATGAGATCAAAGGGGCTGCAACATCAACCGTGTCTGCATTGGGTGATGTTCAGTCTGTTAGTTTAGCAAATAACATGGCCACTTCAGCTCAAACAGTGAACTTAAACGGGGTTGATGTTGAAATTGCGGCAAACTCCGGTGCTGCTGATATTGCTGCGACGATAAATGCTTCGGGCGCTGGCGTTAAGGCTGAAGCTGAACTTGAAACCGAAATTGTCGGCATAGATTCTGGCGCAAATGCAGTCATCACGATTGGTGAAGATGAATACGATTTAGGTAAATTTGGTGGTGACATGGGGCGTCTGGCTAAAGATATGCAGGCAGATGGTCACGATGCTATTTACGATGATAGTAGCAAAACCATTACTTTAAAGACCACGGGTGTAAACGGTGTTGATGTAGCGGGGACTGCTGCTGCGGGTGTAGGTTCATTCACTGTGGGTGGTAAAGCGGTTACTTCCACTAACTTAGTTGCGAGTGTATCAGCAGAATTAAACTTAAGCTCAGCTGATAAAATAGGTATTTCGGGCTCATCTGCGGATGAAATATTTGGCTCAGATGCGGGTACGATTATATCGACAGGCGGTAGCAGTAAGTTAACAGCAGTTGAAGATATTGATATTTCGGGTTCGACAGCAATTGGTGCGCAAAATGCGATAAAAACAATCGATGCGGCACTGGCTCAAATTGATGCGCAACGAGCAGATTTAGGTGCGGTACAAAACCGATTTGGTCATACTATTAGCAACTTAGCGAATGTATCGGAGAATGTGTCGGCTTCAAGAAGTCGTATTCAAGACACCGACTATGCTGCTGAGACGGCTCAGTTGACTAAAAATCAGATAATGCAACAGGCAGGAACGACTATTTTGGCTCAGTCTAATCAGTTACCACAGGCTGCGTTAAGCTTACTAGGCTAGTCCAATAAAGTAATAACTGATAAACGGGGCATATTATATGCCCCGTTTTTTATTTATTTCAATCGGTTATGTTTTTTTTAAAAAAAAGCTCAAGATTTACTTTTAACTGCCGTTAAGGTAGTAACGGTGGAGCTTAAACAAATTTTATGGCTCTTGGTTAAAATCACTTAGTACATTACCAAAGTAATCAGGAGTTACATAACATGGCTTTATCGGTAAATACAAATACAGCGTCTTTAAACGCACAAAGAAACTTGTCTAAATCAAGCGATGCGTTAGGTACATCAATGCAACGTCTTTCATCTGGTATGAAAATTAACAGTGCCAAAGACGATGCGGCTGGTCTACAAATAGCAAACCGCTTAACATCACAGGTAAATGGTTTAGGTGTTGCTCAACGTAACGCGAATGATGGTATTTCGATGGCACAAACGGCTGAGGGTGCGATGCAAGAATCATCGAACATCTTACAGCGTATGCGTGATTTATCACTACAGTCAGCGAATGGTTCAAATGATGCGGATGCACGTGCAGCGCTACAAAAAGAAGTAGGCGCTCTTCAACAAGAGCTAACACGTATTTCTGAAACCACAAAGTTTGGTGGTACGAGCTTAATTGATGGTTCATTCGGTACAAAACAATTCCAAGTTGGTTCAAATGCAAATGAAACTATCAACGTAAGTTTACGTGATATGTCAGCAGATGCGATTGGTGCAAACGAGATCAAAGGGGCTGCAACATCAACCGTGTCAGCTTTAGGCGATGCTCAGTCTGTTAGTTTAGCTGCTAACATGGCTACTTCAGCTCAAACAGTGAACCTAAATGGCGTAGATATTGAGATTGCGGCAAACTCCGGTGCTGCTGATATTGCTGCGACGATAAATGCTTCGGGCGCTGGCGTTAAGGCTGAAGCTGAACTTGAAACCGAAATTGTCGGCATAGATTCTGGCGCAAATGCAGTCATCACGATTGGTGAAGATGAATACGATTTAGGTAAATTTGGTGGTGACATGGGGCGTCTGGCTAAAGATATGCAGGCAGATGGTCACGATGCTATTTACGATGATAGTAGCAAAACCATTACTTTAAAGACCACGGGTGTAAACGGTGTTGATGTAGCGGGGACTGCTGCTGCGGGTGTCGGCTCATTCACTATTGGTGGTAAAACTGTCTCATCAGTAGCTACAGAGTTAACTGCGAGCGTATCAGCAGAATTAAACTTAAGCTCAGCTGATAAAATAGGTATTTCGGGCTCATCTGCGGATGAAATATTTGGCTCAGATGCGGGTACGATTATATCGACAGGCGGTAGCAGTAAGTTAACAGCAGTTGAAGATATTGATATTTCGGGTTCGACAGCAATTGGTGCGCAAAATGCGATAAAAACAATCGATGCGGCACTGGCTCAAATTGATGCGCAACGAGCAGATTTAGGTGCGGTACAAAACCGATTTGGTCATACTATTAGCAACTTAGCGAATGTATCGGAGAATGTGTCGGCTTCAAGAAGTCGTATTCAAGACACCGACTATGCTGCTGAGACGGCTCAGTTGACTAAAAATCAGATAATGCAACAGGCCGGAACGACTATTTTGGCTCAGTCTAACCAGTTACCACAAGCAGCCTTGAGTTTATTAGGCTAAACTAGAATAAAAGGGAGGTTTAACCTCCCTTTTATTTATTATTATAAAATTGTATCTCAGCTTTATTTTAGGGGCGAGTTATGGAAACTTCAAACGTACCATCTCAAATTAATATTATTAATCACAAAGATATATCTAGTCAGTCAGCTAACCAAGTTTCGCTTTATAATAATAGTGGTAAGCAAAACGACACTGCTGAACAAATAAATCAAACGCAAACTGCTAGCAATGATGATTTATCTCCAGAGAAATTAGAAAAAGTGGCGCAACAATTGCAGACTTTTATGACTGACATGAATCGAAGTTTAGAGTTTCATGTTGACGAAGATTCTGGGCGTAACGTTATCAAAGTAATAGATAAAGAAAGTGGCGATTTAGTTAAGCAGTACCCTTCGGAAGAAGTTTTGAAAATTGTTTCTAATTTAGCTGAAGCAACAGGTGTACTAGTAGATTTTAAAGTATAACAAATTAAGTTTAATAGGAGGTTGAATTATGGCTCTTTCATTTACAGGTATTGGATCTGGTTTACAAGTTAACGATATTGTAGATGCACTGGTGAATTCACAAAAGGCCCCCTATCAAGCAAGAGTAACTCGTCAACAAGCGGCTCATACTACCGATATATCAGCGGTTGGTACGCTTAAGTCATCGCTTGAAGAACTCAATAAATCTTTAGAGTCGCTAGGAACCACGGACAATTATCAAAAACGTTCTATCAGCGGTAACGATGACTTTATTTCTTTGAGTTCTGAAAAAGCGGCTCAAGTAAATAATTTTTCTATTAAAGTTAATAGCCTTGCAGATAACCATAAATTGGTAGCAGCAGCGGTACCGAATGGAACTGCTGTTGGCGAAGGCAAATTAGCTATTAGCTCTGGTACCAATAAATTTGATATCGAGGTAAAAGCTACTGCTACGCTTACGGATATTAGAGATGCAATTAATGACTCTGAAGATAATGATTCAGTAAGTGCAACCATTATTACCGATAGCACCGGTGAGCGTCTTGTTTTGTCTAGCAAGGAAACTGGGGAAGTTAATGCAATTAAGATTGTTGTTAATGACACAGGTGATGCAAATAATACAGATACTAGCGGTTTATCTCGTTTTGCTTACGATCCGGATCCGGCCTCAACAACGTATGCTGAAAACTTAACCGAAGTAACTAAAGCTGCGGATGCGTCGATAACAATTGATGGTCAATTAAATGCTACAAGTAGTACCAATGAGTTTGTTGATGTTATCGATGGCGTTACTATATCCGCTAAAAAAATACACGGCACTGATGACGATATAAGTAATGCTAAAATTACTGAAAATAATAATAATGTATCCGCTGGGCTTAAATCCTTTATAGATAAATTTAATTCATTTATTGACTTATCAAAGCAACTAGGTCGTTCAAGCAAAGAAGATGGAGTGGGGGCTTTAGCTGGTGATTCACTATTGCGAGGCTCTGTGAATCAAGTGAGATCGATGCTAACCTCTGAATTTAATGTTACTGATAAGAAAAAAGAATTTTTAGCTAACCTTGGGGTAAGGACTGAGCGTTCAGGGAAGTTAAGTTTAGATTCGGATGCATTAAAAGCTGCCATAGAAAAAGATCCAAATGCAGTTCAACGATTTTTTACTGGCGATAATGATAATGGCTTTGTTGCTAAATTTGATGATGTTATTAAAGGCTATACTGCGTCAGGCGGTATAATAGAAACTAGAATTGATGGCCGAGAAGCTCAAATAGATAAGCTTACAGATGAATCTGTTAGCTTTAATTTAAGAATGGCTGATTATGAACAAAGATTACTTGACCAGTATAATGCAATGGATTTACTCGTTGGTAATTTAAAAAATACGGGTAATTATTTAACCGCACAATTAGCTAACCTCCCAGGGGTCGTTAAGAAAAGTTAATGGAGTAAACCTTGAGCGTTAACCAACAAGAATTAACAAAAATGATGTTACAGGCTACGTTGTTAGCTAATTTAGCGCTAATAAAAGAGCGTATGCCTGGTATTTATAAAGAGTTTAAAGATTACCAACCTACCGATACCGGCGTTGCGATAGATAATCAAGGTTGTGCCAATCTATTTAATAATAATAAATTTGTTTATGAGGTAGACCCAAGAGAGTTTGCTAAGCAGCAAGTGACTCAGTTTTTAGAGCGTCCCCTCTACTTTAAATATCAAATAGAACATCAAGCAGATGAAGAGATCTTTTTTAAACATTCAGCCTTACTTAAATCTATTCATAATGTTCGAGTAGCTGAATCTGAAAACAAAATTGGTAACCCCGCAGACGAGGAGCGAATTGATTTTGTTTGTTTTTTTGGTGGTGGATTAGGTTATCAAATTGAAGAGCTATTAAATACGAAAGATGTCTTAAATGTTTTTTTATTTGAACCAAGTAAAGATAGCTTCTATGCCTTATTGCATTGTATTGAATTAAAACCTCTACTAGATAAGTGTACAAGTAAAGGCGGACAATTCTCTATTCGTATTTCGGGTAGTGAAGACGGGGTTGTAAATGATATTTCTAAATTTTTATTTCAACAAGGCCACTTTAACCTTAGCCAAGTGCTGTTTCTTAAGCATTACGATAGCCCATTAATAGAAAAAACAATTGCTAGAATAAAAGCAATTGGGCATCGCTGGTCTGGGGGCTGGGGATTTTTTGAAGATGAAGTTATTGGTATCTCGCATACACTCTCTAACTTAAGTGCCAAATTTCCAGTTGTAAAAAAGAGCAGTACATTTAAAAATCCCTTAGTAGATTACCCTGTATTTATTGTAGCAAATGGACCATCGTTAGATTTAGCAATTGATTTTTTGAAAGAAAACCAAAGTAATGTTGTTATTTTATCATGTGGTACTGCACTCAAAGCATTACTTATAAATGGGATAACTCCAGATATTCATATAGAAATGGAGCGTACTGCAGCATTACTAGACTGGGTAGAAGTTGTTGAGCGCACTGAAGGTGTAACCACCCGATTAGACGAGCTTAATATAGTAGCACTTAATACGGTGTATGATGGAATATTAAAGCGCTTCAAGAGTGCTCATTTATTATCTAAAGTAAATGATGCCGGAGGACGTTTAATACGTGCGATGGATGAAAAACAGCTATTTACCTATCCAGAAAGCAGTAACCCGAGTGTGTCTAATACTGGACTTGCTGTTGCCGCTGAACTGGGCTTTAAAGAGGTCTACTTAGTAGGGACTGACTTTGGCTTTGTATCGCAAGAACATCATCATTCTAAGCATAGTATTTATTTTGATAAAGATTTTAAGCATAAAGAGCTAATTAAAAAGAATATGCAAAGCGATATGGTCGTAAAAGGTAACTTTAGAGATGAAGTTCTTTCTACCCATATATTTGATTCTTCAAAAGGTAATGTTGAAATATTATTACAGAGTAACCCTCAAGTTACGGCATATAATACTTCAGATGGGGCGTTTATTCGATTTACCACGCCTAAGCGTATAGCTGATATTAGCCTTAAAAATACGATAAAAAATAAGCAAGAAATGGTGAGTGAGTTACTCAAACGAGCAACCTCATTAGAGCAGTTATCTTTAGGTAATATTGATAGTAAGATGACGGCTATAAAAAGCGGCACTAAAGCTATTTTAGAGAAATTGTTGTTAATAACGTCAGCGCACTTTAATACCAGAGAGTCTCTTGCTGATGCGTTTACTCTGCAAAATAAAATTCTACTAATGCTGCGCGATGGAAACAGTAATGATCATGTTGTTTATTGGTTGATACAAGGAACATTCAGGTATTTTCAAGCCTATATAATGACTAACAGTTATTATTACCGTTGTTTAGAACAGCGAGCTGAATTTATGAATGCATGTATTGATGCATTTCACAGCCATGTAGAAGACTTATATTTAGAGTTTATTGAAAACTACAATAAATCAGCTAAGCTTTAATCTTTTATTATTCAATGGGCTGGTGGTTTTATTAACCAGATTTTAGATTAATAGCGATTACTTTAAGTAATCGCTATTTTTATCGCTTCGGGGTTACTTTCATTGAATAGAGAAACCTGAACTAAATCACATGGTTTATCATTTAATAAGTAGTGGTCTTTTAAAGTGCATTCATTCTTATATCCAGATTTTATAAATGCTTTTGTGCTGCCTATATTGGAAGAGTAAGCTCCCGCAGTTAATTTACGCAGCTGTAATATTTTAAATGCATATTGGCTTATTAGCTTAATAGCTTGGTTTGCATAGCCTTTTCCCCAACTTTCTTTTTCGCCAATAAACAGGCTCACTTGAGCTATATTGTGAACCTTATTTATACTTCCAACTTTTATATTCCCAATGTGCTTATTATTATTGCTTGTTCTAATAGTAAATAATTGTTCAAGCGGATTATCTAAATTAGCAGAAATATAGCTCTTAACTGAGTTAAGATCTTGTTTACTAAAACGAGTTTCTAAGTATTGATTTACCAAAGGATCGTTAAGCCAAGCAACATAATTTTCATTCGCATCGTCTAAAGATATACTTTGTAAAAATATATCTTTAGTCTCATTACTCGTTATTTTAATTTGGCTACTCATCAATAAATTCCCATTTAGCAGCTGTTCCTCTTGTTATATCTACGGCGGCTTTTTTGCCAATCAGCGTATCGTAATACTTACAAGGCAGACCGTAGCCTGGGCGTATTCTTTTTATGTGTTTTTTTGTTATGATTGTACCTGCCGGTATATCTTCAATAAAATAAATAGAGCGTCTAAATTTTAGATTTTCGCTTTCAGCTGATTTTAATTCATACCCTGCATTACCTATCGATTTGTACACATCTTTGCTTTGGCTAACAATTGATTTAAGTTGCTCTGGCTCAATTGAAAATTCTGAGTCAGGGCCTTTTTTAGATCTATCTAAAATAAAATGCTTTTCAATAAAGGATGCTCCTAAAGCAACTGAGGCAATTGCTGCCGTTGTGCCTAAGGTATGATCAGATAAGCCTGTGATAACGTTAAAGCGTGTTGCAATATCCGCGATTGTCGCTAAATTAGCTTGCTCGAATGGCGCAGGGTAAGCACTTATGCAATGCAGTACAATCAGTTCATCACAACCATTATCTCTTGCTGTGCTAATCGCTTCTTCTATCTCTGTGATATTAGCCATACCTGTAGACATAATGATAGGTTTACCTGTTTCAGCAATTCGCTTGATGAGAGGTAGGTCGGTTAATTCGAAAGAGGCGACTTTGTAAGCTGGGGTATTTAATTCTTCTAGCAACTCCACTGCTGTTTCATCAAACGGTGTTGAAAATATAGTGATACCGACTTCTTTGGCTTTTTCAAACAGTGCACAGTGCCATTCAAAAGGGGTGTGAGCCCATTTATATAGTTCATATAAATTATAACCATCCCATAACCCGCCTTTAATCTGAAACTCGTTTTTATCGCAGTCGATAGTCATTGTATCTGGCGTATATGATTGAATTTTTATCGCATCGGCTCCACATTTAGCTGCTTCTTCGATTGTTTTTAGGGCTTCTTTAAGATCGCCGTTATGGTTAGCTGAAAGCTCAGCAACAATGTAAGGTTCATAATCTAAACCTATTCTTCGACCATTTATTTCTACAAATTTATTTTTCATTGTTACTCAAATAAAGTTAATTTTATATTGGCAGTTAAAGCGCCGTTGCTTTTTGTGGCATTAGTAAACTCAAGCTTATACTTTCCATGTTTTATGTATGCTTTTGGATAACTATCGGCATCTAACATGCGAATATGATCAAAGATAGCATCCAGATCTAAGTTCGTATCAATAACGCTTTGGCTTGGATTGCGTCTTGAAAATGCTGTTACAGGCCCTTCTTGAGGTGTTACTTCAGGATTTTCGTTAACAATAAACTGAATCATATCAAAAGTTAAGGCTGAACAGCGTAAAAATATTTGTTGTGCGGTGCCCTCCAAAGATAAAGGCCTTTTTAGGTAAATAGGGCCTGTATCTATACTTTCTTCCATTTTTAGGGCACTTAATTTTGTGGTGGTATGGCCAAGAGAAATTAAATTCTGCATTGGACTTCCGCCCCGCCCATAAGGCAAATCAGTCATATGGAAGCATACGCAATTAAAGTTGTTAATTATTTCTTCAGGAACAATCCAGCTCCAATGAGGAAAAAATATATACTTGGGGTTTAAGTGTTTTAAGTGACTATAAGTGAGCTCTTTTTTGTCAGTAATTAAATGCCAATTTCCATTGTAAGCTGGCGTGCGTTTATTATATTGGGCAATATTCCAGTCTTTAATTGTAGCTACAACGTAATTGTTCATGTTCAATCGCTTATCGGTTTTAGAGATGTGATCTCTATAGTCAAATTAATAATTATTCAGTTTCAGGTTAATTGCTATTTTATAATTTTGAGCACTTCGTTGGCGACTCTTATACTGCCTTTGCCATCACAAATACTAATGCAATTTTTATAAACGTCATTATTTAATTTTAATCTATTTTGCCAAAATTCAACTTCTTTAATTAATTTTTCTTCAATCTCTGCTATTGAAATAAAGCGGATCACTTCAGCTAATTGAAGCGCGTTAGCGATCTCTCGCTGATTGTCTGCCTGTACAATAACAACAGCAGGAAGGCCTAAAGCGCACCTTTCCCATGACGTTGTTCCTGCTGCACCAATCGCTAATGTTGCCGTTGACATGATCTCTGCAATATTGCTCGGCGATATATGTAAAAAGACTTTTTTATGGCATTGTGCAAAGTCAAACACTGACTTTACGTTTTTTGCTGTTCTATTTAGGATTACATTAATTTTTTCAAAGTATTTTAATTTTATTGCTAGCGTTAAAACTTGAAGAGTCAAGTTGTCCGGATCTGTTCCTCCAAACATTATGAGTAAGGTGCGCTCTTTTTTTTCAATTGAGACTTTTTGAAACTCTAAAAACTCAGGTCTTAATAAAGCAAAGTCTGAGCCAAGTAGTAGTTGAGTATGGTTATTTACCAAGTGTCTGTATTTAACTGTTGGGCATTGGTAGGTTTGATCTAATAACAAGTCACAATTGTGTTTTCGATTTGCTAGGTCGTCAATAACCATCATTTTTTTGGTTATGCTTTTCACTTTATTATGCCAACGGGTATCAATAGCATAATGATCTATTACGATTAAATCGTAATTTTTCCCCGCCGTTAATTGTAAAAACTCTTCGCTGTCATCATCTAAACTAGCACCTAGCCATGAGCTGTAGTTTTTTAAGTCGATGGTACTTTTTGGAGGAGCCATTTTTACAAGCTCAAACCCTGATTGGATTATATTTTCATTACTATTGCCAATGGCATCGCGACAGAAAAAAGTGATATTAACATTGGCAGCTTTGCTAATTGCCGTCGCTAATGTAAGGCAACGCATCACATGACCCGAACCAATATTTAAAGAAGAATCAACTCTAAAAGCGATGTTGAATAATCGAGTCGGGGTTTTGGTATTACTTTTTTTTATATTAATGCTCACCTTTTAGAGCCTCTTTACGGATGTAAATAAAACATTTTTTATTTTCTATTGTTGTTTCTTTTTCTCGTTTAAAATTACAGGCTTCGAATAATTTAATAGATGCTTTATTTTCAATTAAAATAGTCGCTATAAATGTACTATCTATGCTCTTTTCTATTAGGTTTAGTGCTTGTGTTAAAATTTTTTTACCGTAACCATTGCCTCTACTGCAAGGAGATAAATGCGTATCTATTTCATACGTATTAAGAGTTGTTTGATTAAATCTGACTTGTCCGATGGGTTTACCGTCAATGGATGCAATATAAATTTTACTATTAAGAGACACTAGTTGCTTATTAAACCAAGTTAAGTGATTTTGTAAGGTAATTGGGGCGTCGTTTAATGCGCAGCTGCGAATAACGGGATCATTAACCCAATGGTATAAAGTAGTGCAATCACTTTGCTCGGCTTCCCTTAATGTTATCATTTTATTTTCTATCCTAAGTTATACCTATCGTAATAATACTTAATCAATTTGAGGGATTAAACTTGGCGCTAACGGTGTTAAAAATCTCTGATAACGAACAACTAAATAACGAAATTTTTGCTTCAAAATAGACCACTTAATTAAGCGAATTGGTATTAGATATTAAAACCGCAATTTAATAATGAGCGTAATAGGCCTAATCTATAAAGCGTTCAATATAAAATGCTTCAGCAAGTGGAGTGCCTACACACATACCTCTAAATTTAGCGAGTGCTTGAATATTCTCAATACTTCGAGTGTGTGGGGCTTCTCTCATTTCATCTTTATAAGCTGTGAGAGCTTTTATTTTTTTACTAAATACATGCTCGATATTGACAAAATAGTTAGGTTTGAATGCCTCGTAACGGTGACTTGCCCATTCAGTGCTTGATAGTGTTTCGAAGCAAAATATTTGCTTTACTGATTGCATGGGTTGCGGCCTGCAAGCGGTTAAAACAGCTTCATAAGTTTTTCGATGATCAACATTTAAATCGCTATGATAATGGGTATACACGCGTGTAATTATATTTTTAGATAAAAATAGTTCGATAGCTTGCGCTATTTTTAGCAGTGATACCGTATCGAATTCATTATCTGGAAAATCCAACGATGTTAGATTGTTAGGTGAAATACCTAATTGTTGGGTTGCATTTAAAAAAGCGGTTTGCCGCGTTTTAATGTCTGCTTCGTTATGCTCTTGACGTGAGCTAACCCCATTAGAAAGCGTCAAAATATATATTTCATCACCTTTTTCAATATGGTTCGCGATTGTGGCACCACAGCCGAGTGTTTCATCGTCAGGATGGGCGACGATTATTGCTACTTTCATGCTTTATTATCCTCGATAAATTTAATGATACCAATCGGCTTATATATGGGGTTTATTTAATGATAAAGAAATTGCGCTGTAACTAGGCAAAAATTTTTATATCTAGTTGTTCTAAATAAAAAATTTTTAACAACGTTATAGAGTGATTTAATTCGTTAAATTGTTCAAATATTTATGCCGGTTGGTATTAAAGGGCGGTTTTTTTAGCCGTTCATCTAACCTTAAAAACGGGCTCTAATAGTTTGCCTTTAAAAACAGTATAAAGGTTTTGTGTTTTTATGGTGTTAACTAAAATGGCGATAACTTCATCGTATGCATTGAGGAGCTTTTCAATATCGCACAAGGTATGCGCATAACTAAGGTTATGACTTCCTGCGATTAAAATACCTCTAGTGCACATCTCTTGAATAAATAATGACTTTAATTCTAGCGAGCTATAGTGTGCGGTATCTTTTATTACGATAAATGACCACGCAGGATGTCCTGCCGTACTTAGCCATTGTTGTGCATTGTGCTTTAAAATTAACGTGTCGAGTTCTGCTATTAATTTATCACCTAAGTGATGAATGTGAGTAAGCACATCCTTTTCCTGCATTTTTTTTAATGTCGCCTTGGTCGCAGCTAAAGACATTGTTTCACCTGCAAAGGTGCCTGAAAAAAAGATGTCTTCCATTAGCGACATTATTTTTTGTTTACCTACGACAGCCGAAATAGGGAACCCGTTTGCCATACCCTTGCCAAAAGTTGCTAAATCAGGAGTAACATTAAACAATCCCTGAGCGCCATGTAAATCAAATCGAAAACCTGTAATAGTTTCATCAAAAATGAGAACAGTGCCATATTTTTGACAAAGTGCTTTTACTCCTTCAAGAAATCCTTGCTTTGGGTAGGCAACGTTCATAGGTTCCATAATTACAGCAGCAAGCTGTTCAGGGTGCTCATTGAAGAGTTTTTCTAATGAATCAAGGTCATTGTATGTAAAAGTATGGGTAAGCGCTCTAACACATTCAGGAACACCTAAGTTTCTGGTTGTGGAGCCAATATACCAATCTTGCCAACCGTGATAACCACAAACAGCAACATGCTCTCTTTTTGTATACGCTCTTGCTAATCGAATTGCTGCAGATGTTGCGTCACTGCCATTTTTACCAAAACGCACCATTTCTGCACAAGGAATTAGTTTTACTAGCTCTTCAGCAACTTCCATTTCGAGTTTATGAGGAAGAGAAAACGTAACACCTAAAGCAAGTTGACTGATAACAGCTTGGTTTATTTCAGCATCACAGTAACCTAAAGATATTGACAGTAAACCGTTAACAAAATCAATGTATTCGTTGTTATCGGCATCCCATACTTTAGAGCCATAACCTCGCTCAATAAATAAAGGGGCAGCATTTTGGGGAAATGCAACTTTGCTTTTGCTGAAGGTTTGAGAACCAAGCGGGATCGTTTTTTCAGCTCTTTGTAGCCATTCCCCTGAGTTAGTATAATTATTCATAGCCTTCTTCTTTATCTTGTTTTAATGATTTTAGCATTCCCTCATTACGCGAGAATTGGGCATTGATAGAGCTCAGTTCTGGTTTCAAAGAGAGTAAATGAAGTATATCTTGATAATTAAAATAGTGATTTTGTGTATATAAATGATCATAAATTGCAGAGATTAGTGCAAAATCTTCAGGCTCATCAACGGTCCATCTGTGATTAGATAAATCAGTCTCACTTTGGATGTTTTGTAATTGATATTTTTGCGGATTATTACGTATATATGGTGTTACATGCTCCAGCTCTGAGGGCTTTTTAGCGTATTTATAAGCATCTAGGAGTGCGTGTTTACTGATGACTTCCGTATCAAGACCATCTGGGAATGTGCTTTTCAAGCAGTTACTTGTGTAATCATTGCTATTAATTAGGTGCGCATTAATAACATGATCTATAAGTGCAGAGTCTATAACCGGGCAGTCGGCAGTCACTCTAACTGCGTGCTCGCATGGGTAAGCGAGTTGTGCATAATAATAGCGACTAAGTACGTTATTTAAATCGCCTCTAAAGCACAACAAATTGTTTTCTTTACAAATAACTTCAAGTATATCATCGCTTTTTTCAGTGCTTGTAATAACAATCAGTTTATCTATTTTTTTACATTGCTGTATTCGTTTCGCTTGCTGTACAAACATAGGTAAACCGTGAAGGTTCTTAAGTACTTTGCTTGGTAGGCGCGAAGAGCTAACTCTGGTTTGCATGAAGGCGTTTATCATATGTTTAATCCCAGCTGTATCTTAACTGACCCACAGAGAAGGGTTAATTAACGCTAATTCAGAGGTCGCTAAAGAGCTTAAAACGTCATCAGAAGGGAGTTTTAGATTTTTAGCATCGGCGTAGCGCTGAATTAATTGCGTTAATTGTTTTTTTGAGCAACAACCTATTACGGCACTTTCAATATGTGGTGTTTTTTGAGCAACAATGGCCATTGCAAATGTAAGGTAATCGCATTCTAACTCTTCAATAATTGCATTATATTTTGAAAAAATATGACCGAACTGAGAGAAATAAGCACGCTTTTGAATTTCTGGTTGTAGTAACAGCCCTTGCAAAAAAATCGAACGAGCGTGCAATTTTATATTTTTCTTTATTAGTAAATTCGTTACTTCGGGTTGAATAAAACGCTGATCTAGCCAGTTCAATGGCGCTTGAACTATGTCTAAATTATACATGTCACTGAGTAAACTGAGTTGCTCAGGAGTATAAACAGACACTCCTATACGTTTAATGATGCCAGTGTCTTTTAATGCTTCTAATTGCTTAAAGTGATTTTTACCTGCGTTATTTAATAAAGGGTCGAAATCATGAAATAAAACAGCATCTAATTCTTCACGTTGTAGATTAGAAAGGCTGAGTTGTACTTGTTCTTCAATACTCAAATGGCTGCTAGCGGATATTTTTGTTATAACTGAAAAGTGATTGCTAAAACCAGACGTGCCAATGTTCTTTTCACTATTTCCGTATGCTAAAGCAGTATCAAGTGTAGTAATACAGGATTCTTTAGCCAGAGTGAGCATTTGCTTAATTTCATCAAAATTAACTTGGCCTTGGTCATTACTAATACCGTAATTTAAACCGAACTGTGCAGTTCCTAGCGCTAATTTCATACTAACTCATTAATCGTCTGAATAATAAATTCTTGTTCTGACTGCGTTAATCCAGGGTGCAGTGGGATGGTAAGTGACGTTTGGTAATATTCAATCGCGTTAGGAAAATCACTTTCTTTAAAACCAAGTGCAGCATAATAGGGCTGGATATGTATAGGAATATAATGCAGATGACTCATTATTTTTCTATTACGCAATTCACAAATTAAGGTGTGATGAGCTGCTTTGTCCTCCAGCTGTAAAATATACAAATGATAGCTAGATAAACACGCATCTGATTGCGCTAAATGATTTAATGGTTGTGCTTTAAATGCTTGAGTGTAAATAGATGCGATAGCATTTCTGGCTAAAATAAATTCATCTAGCCGCTGCATTTGACTAACACCTAAAGCGGCTTGTAGTTCGGTCATCCGGTAATTAAAACCAAGTTCAATTTGTTGGTAATACCATGGACCATGGCTTGCCTCTGTCATTTCAGTAGGATCAGTTGTAATTCCGTGACTTCTTAAGCGTTTTAATCTTTTTGCTATGTATTCATCATTTGTTACAGCCATACCCCCTTCGGCAGAAGTGATAATTTTAACGGGGTGGAAACTAAATATGCAAATATCTGAAAACTGACAGTTTCCAACTTGCTTACCTAAGTACTGAGCGCCTATTGCATGGGATGCATCTTCAATTATTTTAAATCCGTATTGCGTTGCTAGCTTATGAATGGCGAGCATATCGCACGACTGGCCTGCTAAATGAACGGGTATAACTACTTTTGGCAAACTGCTTTTTTGTTTTGCATTAATTAATTTTTTCTCAAGTGCGGCAACTGACATATTACCTGTCGTTAAATCAATATCTACAAAGTCAATTTTTGCACCACAATATAAAGCGCAGTTAGCCGATGCAACGAATGAAATGGGTGACGTCCACACTATATCGTTTTTGCCAACATCCAATGCTAAACACGCAATATGCAACGCAGAGGTTGCACTATTGGTCGCACAAGCAAAGTCGACATTACAATAGTTTGTAATTGCCGATTCAAACATTGGCACTTTTGGCCCTTGGGTCAGCCAATCTGATTCCAATACACCAACGACAGCATCTATATCAGCTTGAGATATAGATTGTTTACCATAAGGGATCATGTTTACCTGCTGTTTAAAGGAGTGCTTGTGTATTAAACATTTTTATATCATCAATGCTCATATAATGATGATTATTTAATGAATTATACTCAAAACCTTGAGGCACTTTATGCCCTTTTTCACCAATAGCATTTACAGTAAAGTCATTACTTCGGCTACTAAATTTAATACCTGGTGCTATAAGGTAATGATCATGATATTCATAGGTTTCAAAGCACAAATCGGCAGGGCACATAACTTCATGAAGCTTTTCTCCAGGTCGTATCCCTATATCTTTTATAGGTAAATCTGGCGCCATGGCTTTTGCTAGATCTATTATTCGAATTGAAGGTATTTTAGGAACAAAGATCTCACCGCCTAACATGCGCTCAAAATTGGTTAAAACAAAATCGACACCTTGCTGCAAGTTAATCCAAAAACGTGTCATTTCTAGGTGAGTAATCGGAATGTGATCACGACCCTCATCAATGAATTTTTGAAAAATAGGTACTACAGAGCCCCTAGAACACACAACATTACCGTAGCGCACGACAGAAAATGTAGTTCTATGACCGCCTGCAATATTATTTGCTGCAATAAATAATTTATCTGATGCTAATTTTGTGGCACCGTATAAATTAATTGGGTTTGCAGCTTTGTCGGTAGATAGCGCGATGACTTTTTCAACATTGTTATCAAGTGCTGCATCAATTACATTTTCAGCCCCATTAATGTTGGTTTTTATGCATTCCATTGGATTGTATTCTGCGGCAGGGACTTGCTTTAGTGCTGCTGCATGAATTACATAATCCACACCACGCATTGCTCTTTGTAAGCGAGCTTTATCTCTAACATCTCCGATAAAATATCGCATACAAGGTTGATCAAATTCTTGCTGCATTTCAAATTGTTTTAGTTCATCACGCGAGAATATTATGATTTTTTTTGGCTGATAACGCTCAAGTAACGTTTTTACGTACTTTTTACCGAATGAACCTGTGCCACCCGTTATGAAGACAACTTTTCCGTTAAACATTTTGTATATCTCCGTTGGATGCTTAGTTAATAGTTAGTAATACTCTAAATTAAGAGTTGGCTTTGTATTGATTGACCGCGTTATTGCTTTTTTGCTTACTTATTATTTTTTCTGCAACTTGTTGTTTAGCATATTCTATTTTAGCAGATAGTTTTCCAATTAGATCAATTATTAATTCAAGCTCTGCGGCGGAATAAAAGTTTTCATCTTTTGCGATAGATTCTTTCAAATGGCTATCTAAATCATTATGAGCATGAGTAGCGCTTTCAACTTGCAGCACTTCGTCATCTGATAATAGTTCTATAAGTTTTAAACATAGTTCACGGGTGTGACAATCGTTTATTGATAGCGCTGTAATTGACTTTCCTAACATGGTTAATCCTAAGATCTATGCTCTAGAGGAATTGCTTCCCAACCTGATTTAATCTCTTTGATCAGTACGATAACTTCATCAAGCTTATCTATGTTATTTTCCATATTGGCCATCAAAAGCGTGCGCTGGCAATAGTCGTACAAAGAATCTAAGTTTGTAGATACTGCGTTATCACCTTCAAAATTCAGGACTTGCTGTAATGCCCCAAGCAATGTAATACAGTCTGAAATAGCAATTCCTTTCTTATCAAACTCTTTACGCTGGATGAAGCCTTTTGCTGCTGAAAGTTTACCAACAATATTTGCAAACACTAATTTGACTTGGTCATAAGGCGTCATTTCTTTAACGCTACTTACAGTGACTTGACGGTATTTGTTTATTGACGCGTGTGCCATATAGGTAATTCCTAGAAATTTAATTACAATACTTAAACCTTAAGCAAGTTTAGTTCCAAAATGAACATAACATTTACTTATCGGCAAATAAGTTTGTTTCTTTAAAAAAATGCATGCCATATTTCAAATATTTTACTCTTATTGATATAAAACTACTATTGCAAGTTATTTGCATGTGTTGGGTCGTTAGGTATATTTATACTCTTAATGTAAATGAGCATTTTTTAGTACTTTAATGTGCATGCCTAGATTGTAAAGAGTTATTAATTAGTTATTAAGTACTGCTTTTTTAATTTATATGTCTGTTTTTTGGCGTTAATGTCAAAAAATTGCCGCTAGTGCTTGCATCCAAAATTTACTGGCTTACAATTTCATTAATAAATAAATTAGTGAAATTATGGCTCGCTATATATGATCTTGATTTTAGATAATAATAACAACCGCTCGATAGGGTTAAATGCATCACTTACTTTTATTGGTGAAGCTGTTCAACTTTTAGACGAAGCAAACTTTGAGCAAGAATGTGCGAAGTATCAACAAAAAGAATGCATTGTAATTTTAGGTGCCTTGCAATCGCTCGATCATGAAAGCTTAATTAAGTGTTATCCAACACTGCCATTTTTGCTAATAGGCGAAACGCTAAAACCATTACTTAGTATCGCCAATGTAGTCGGACTTATTTGTGAGCCATTTAGCCATGAAGTAACAACGCAATTGCTTCACGATTGTCAGCAATATCAGCGAATGCTTCCCAGTGACCATAAGCACTCTAAACCGCATAAAACTTTTGATGGCCTTGTGGGTGAAACCGATGCAGTTAAGGATGTACGCTTTTTAATTGAGCAAGTTGCAAAAACTGACGCAAATGTTTTAATTTTAGGCGAATCGGGAACTGGTAAAGAAGTTGTTGCACGCAATGTACATTTACTATCAAAAAGAAGCGCAGGGCCGTTTGTGCCAGTCAATTGTGGTGCGATCCCAGCTGAACTTTTAGAAAGTGAATTGTTTGGCCATGAAAAGGGCGCATTTACAGGGGCTATTTCGGCGCGTAAAGGCCGATTTGAACTAGCACAAGGTGGCACGCTATTTTTAGATGAAATAGGCGATATGCCATTGCAAATGCAAGTAAAGTTATTGCGTGTGTTACAAGAGCGCAGTTATGAACGTGTTGGTGGTACCAAAGCTATTCAGGCAGATGTACGGGTCATTGCTGCAACGCACCGTAACTTAGAAAATATGATTGAAGAAGGTAGTTTTCGTGAAGATTTATACTATCGCTTGAATGTGTTTCCTATAGAAAATCCATCGCTTAGTGAGCGCGCTGATGATATTCCATTGCTGCTAAAAGAATTAATGCGCCGTGTTAATGATCAAACAGGGTCAACGGCTAAATTTACCGAGCGTGCAGTTGATAGTCTAAAAGAGCATGCGTGGCCAGGGAATATTCGTGAACTCGCTAATTTAGTTGAGCGCATGGTGATCATGTTTCCTGAAAAGGTAGTTGATATACCTGATTTACCTAATAAATATCGTTATATTGAGGTTGAAGCATACGAGCCAGAATACCCAGAAGAGCTAATGGAAAAAGATGCGTTTAACGATATATTTAGCACTGGTTTTAGTGATTATGACGAAGAGCCTGAGCCTGAATTCAACCAATCTGGAAGTGGTTTACTACCCGATGACGGGATCGAACTTAAAGAGTATTTAGCTGAGCTTGAAATTAGCTTAATTACCCAAGCACTAGAGCGTTTTGATTACGTCGTTGCTCGTGCGGCTGAAATACTAGGTGTACGCAGAACAACTTTAGTTGAAAAAATGAAAAAGTATAATCTATCGAGAGACTAGGGCGTGTTGACCTTTGTAGATTGAAATTTGTTCAATCTAGGGGCGATTTAATCGCGGCGCGAGGTTTGTAACCTAGTGGGCTAAGTAAAAACTGAGTAACAAAGAGTTAATCGTCCCTAGAAAGAACCCAAAGGGCAGCGCATGTTTGGCATTTATGCTGCGTTATCGCCTATTTATGGGGAATAACCACACTACATAGGCTCTGCCTTGCCTAAAAACCAAACATACAGCTGCAAAATCAATCACGAAAGGTCAACACGCCCTAGGGGCTGTTGATCTTTGTGGATTGAAATTTGTTCAATCTAGGGGCGATTTAATCGCGGCTATTTTCTCATCGAAAATAACCGCATAAAATCAATACCTTCTTTTCTAAAAGCACATTACTTGGTAATCCCCAAAGAGTCGTTGCTTCTAATGCTTCATTAAATTTGAGATTACTTAACCTGAACTCTGGATAATAAATCTATCTCGAGCAGCTATTTTCAGCGCTAACCGCGTTGAATTTACTTGCAATAGGCTAGCTATTGACGCGTAAATTCGCCTTGTTTTCACTGAAAATCTCTGGCTAGAGAAAATAAATTTAAACATCACCATAATTCAATGCGTTAGTAAATCTCTAACCAGATCTCAGGTTACTTAACGAATATTTCTTTGAACATATTAACTACTTTTGAAACTGTTTCAGGTTTTACATGTCGTGTATCAGAGTTCCAAGCATCTTCAGTGCACTCGGTCACCAACTCATAACTAGGAAGGTAATACATATCCTCATTATTGTTGACCAACTCTTCAGCAGCAACTCTTAAAACGGCTTTCGAGTGAGTATTTGCTGTAATTATATGATGAGTATCCGCTCTGCCTGTAGCTAAAAAAGGAATCGGCGAAAGACTAATTATCAGTTTAAAATCAGGATTGTATTTTTTGATGATATCAAAAAAAGATTGAATATTATTTACGTTTTCTTCGACCGTTAGCGTTCGGTGTTTTACAAACTGATAGGTGTTATTTCTAGGGTTTCTAGACATAACAGTACCATCTGGAAGCTCCCAGCATTCATTTAATCCCAATGTGACGACAAACACTTTACAGCTTAAAAATGAATCTTTAACGGCTTGAATATGCTTATCGTAATCAGCTAGGTAAGCTTCTTTGGTGTTAAAAAATACATTTTCACGGTATGGATCTACGTAATGGCCAGTTTCTGATTGAAATAATAATTTATCAAACTTTTTAACACCAAATGCTTTTTCTGCTAACTGTTTAAAGCTCGGCGTGTTAAACAGTATTCCATAGTTTGCACAAAACTTGGCATACTTGTCCCCAGGTTGATAACCATCGACCACTAAGCCGCTCTGTGGATTATCATTTCGCTCTGTGATGACGTAGTTATAACCATCTTGTTGAAAAAACTTGGCTATCTCAAAGGCAAAACAACTTCCTGCCGAACCAATAGGTGTATCCATATCCATAATCGGTACTTTATTAACATAAGGCAGCGCATTATATTTTGATAAAGGGCGGGTTGGGTGATCTGGATTCGGCCAAAAGACGGCGCTAGGGTCGGGTTTTTTATTTGCGTTGTAGCGGGCGCAACTATCAATGTAATTTCGTTCATACTCACAGATATTAGTGAGTGCCTCAGACCATATTTCTTCTGTAATCGAATCGGCTTTAAATTGCTCAATGATAGATTGCTTAATAAACTTAATAAGGTCAAATAGCGTATTGTGGTATTTAAGCTCGGGGTCATTCGTTTGAATATGTTCAAGAAACATATTTTCCACGGCACTATTTTTAATAATCGCTTTTAAAAGGTAAGCCAAATGTCGCAAGTTAGTAACTTTATTATCTAATGCAATATCAATACAGTCATCGTCATTGCGTTTGATAAATGTTTTAGTTAATTCAGGGAACCCATCAAATGCGATAGAAGTGGTCCCAGGGGTAAAGTGTTCGTCGGCTACTTTCTTCCAGTGCAGCTCACTAGGCAAAAAACATAATGTTAAAGAATAGCGAGCTTTCCCTTTATTCGCAGGCATTGCTTTATGGGCAAGTTGATGGGGATTGAAAATAATTGAGTCCCCTTTATTTGGTTTAATCAAACTTGGCGAAAAATTGATGTCGTAATGTTTGCACAAAGGAGCAATGTCTATATTTCTCTTGTTTATATTATTAAATATATAGCCAATGTCTTTGAGTTTATCTGTGGATTCTTTGTCTAATACTGCGGTGCTACTGCCGTGTTCATCATAACCATTTAAGTAGGTTATAAGCTTTAAGTGATTTTTAGGACCGCCATCACAATGCCACTTTGAAAAGTAAGTATCTTTTTCTATGTCATCTTCAAGTTTATGCATTGCCCACCACAATACACAATATTCACTTTTAAAATAAGATCTTAGATGGTCATCTACTTCTTGCGTTAATATGTAAGGCAAAAATGACTTTAATACAGCGGGATCTTTTAGTGCTTCTTTATCTTTATCATATTCAGAAATTAAAGTATCGCACAGCAGCTCAGGTACATTATTTTTTACAACATGTTTATGGGCATTTATCAATGGCGTGTCGATTATATCGCGGCGAAAAGCGTTGGTAGCTCTATAATTTAAATTGGTATAGCCTTGGTT
Source organism: Pseudoalteromonas aliena SW19 (assembly GCF_014905615.1). NCBI lineage: Bacteria > Pseudomonadati > Pseudomonadota > Gammaproteobacteria > Alteromonadales > Pseudoalteromonadaceae > Pseudoalteromonas > Pseudoalteromonas aliena. The sequence goes on along the minus strand of NZ_AQGU01000026.1, from coordinate 251,349 downwards.
TATTTCATAGTGATGCGCCGTATTAACATTAGAGCTTTTAAGCAAGCAGTAACGTATATCATCTATTTCTAATACTTCTTCCGTAGTTATCTGTACCATTATTCTAGCCTTGTTCTATTAATTATCTAATATGATTGACATTATGCATATTGCGAGCCAAAGCTTTATTGCTAGATTTGACTTTTAAAAGGGTCACTTCCTTTCGTATTAAATTCATTGAAGCGTTTTTATTGAGGTTGCTGTAAGTTAGTGAGTTAAATTTTAATATAGTATAAAAATACTTTAGGACAACTAAATAGGTTCTAATACTCTGAAATTATTTCATTTTTTCTAAAGCAATCATTACTGTGATCGTTAACCATGCCGCAAGCTTGCATATAAGCGTATACCGTTGTTGGTCCTAAAAATTTAAATCCACGTTTTTTTAAATCTTTAGCAAATGCAGTAGATTCCTCTGTAATTGCAGGGTAATCATCAATATTATTTAACTGACTCACCAGCGGCTTATTACTTACAAATTGCCATTGGTAATTGCTAAAACTAGCAAACTCTTTTTGTATCTCAATAAAGCGCTTTGCATTATTAACAGTCGCTGCGATTTTTAAACGATTTCGTACAATGTCTTTATTAAGCATTAAGCGTTCTATGTCTTCGGGTGTGAATGAAGCTACTTTTTCTACATCAAAATTAGCAAATGCTTTTTTATATCCATCACGTTTTTTTAAAATGGTATACCAACTCAACCCCGCCTGTGCTGATTCAAGTGTGATAAATTCAAATAGTGTTTGATCGTTATAAAGCGGCACGCCCCACTCTTGATCATGATAGGCCACATAGTCAGGTTTAGTGGTATCTAACCATGGACATCGGCACTTCTTTTGTTCAGTCATTAGTCACTCTTTATTTGTAGGCGTCATTTTTATGTCGCGCATTATTTTATGTAACACGATGAAAATTATAAAATAAAACTTTGGTACAAATTGTGCATTTAGCTCTATATAGACATCAATTAGAGATTTGATTATGGCCCTTGCTACTGTGCTAAAACCACTGTTTATTTCTGCAAATCAGTATAACCCATGTTTACTTCAAGAGGAGTATGTTGGGGAATTAAGTGATCTGCGTAAGCAGGCGAGTTGGCTTTCACATTTGGTTGATACCATGCCTGCGGGTGTCGTGGTACTCGATGGCAAAGGGTTAATTGCTAAAGCGAATCAAATTGCTATGGATATGTTAGGTGAGCCGCTTGAAGGTGAAAAGTGGTTTAATGTTATCCAACGCTCTTTTAGACCGCACCAAGATGATGGTCATGAAGTCTCTTTAAAGGATGGTCGATTAATTAAGCTCGACATCACCGCATTAGCTCCAGAGCCGGGGCAACTTATTTTAATGACAGATTTAACAGAAACGCGCCGTTTACAAAAGCGTGTTGCTCATATGCAACGATTGAGTGCGCTAGGTAAAATGGTGGCATCATTGGCGCATCAAGTGCGAACGCCATTGTCTGCGGCCATGCTTTACGCTGCTAATTTAGGGTCAAAGCGCTTACCAGAAGCCTCTCGTGATACCTTCCAAACTAAGTTGATGTCGCGATTAAAGGATTTAGAAACCCAAGTAAACGACATGTTGTTATTCGCTAAAAGTGGTGAACAGCATGTTGTAGAGCAAGTATCCATGCAGCAGCTACTTAGTGAAGTAAAAGTAGGAGCCGATGTAATGGTTACGCTAAATGAAAGCGAGCTAGACGTTAGCTTACCCGAGCCTGACATACAGATCACGGGTAATAAAACAGCAATTGCCAGCGCTATACAAAATTTAATACACAACAGTATTCAAGTGATTGGGGCAGGTGCCAAGGTTCATTTGAGCGCATCGACGGATAGAAAAGATCATGACTTTGTGCGTATTAGTGTCAGCGATAACGGCCCTGGTATTGATTTAGGGAAAGCCGATAAAATATTTGAACCCTTTTTTACGACTAAAAGCCAAGGCACGGGTTTAGGTTTAGCTGTGGTTAGTTCTGTCGCTCATGCACACCAAGGACGTGTTGAAGTTGATAATAATACACACGGTGGGGCTTGCTTTAGTTTGCTTTTGCCAATTCGTACATCATCTAAATTAGAGGAATCATTATGAGTAATACTATTTTAGTTGTAGAAGATGATGCAGGGCTACGAGAAGCCTTAATTGATACACTTGAAATGTCAGGTATTGACTGCGTAGCAGCGAATAGCGCTGAGCAAGCTATGTTATTGCTAAAAAAAGAGTCATTTTCATTGGTGGTGAGTGATGTACAAATGGGTGCAATGAGCGGCCTAGATTTACTTCGCAGTATAAAATTAAATCATCCAGACTTACCTGTTTTAATGATGACAGCTTATGCCACAATTGATGATGCCGTGGAAGCAATGCGCTTAGGGGCTATTGATTACATGGCAAAACCATTTGCACCAGAGGTGCTATTGAACATGGTGAGTCGCTATTTACCCGAAAAACCAAAAGAGACAGACGGTCCTATTGTTGCCGATCCAACCAGTATTCAGCTATTAGAACTTGCCAGTAAAGTTGCACGTTCTGAAGCCAGTGTTATGGTGCTTGGACCAAGCGGGTCTGGTAAAGAGGTTTTAGCACGTTATATTCACGATAAATCAAATCGCTGTAATGAACCATTTGTTGCTATTAACTGTGCAGCTATTCCTGAAAATATGCTTGAAGCCACTTTGTTTGGCTACGAAAAGGGCGCATTTACAGGTGCAATCCAGGCGTGTCCAGGAAAATTTGAACAAGCTCAAGGTGGTACGATTTTACTTGATGAAATTACCGAAATGGATTTAGCTTTACAAGCTAAACTACTGCGCGTGTTACAAGAGCGTGAAGTTGAGCGTTTAGGCGGTCGTAAAACAATTCAGCTTGATGTGCGAGTATTAGCAACCAGTAACCGCGATTTAAAAGAAGCGGTTGCTAAAAATCAATTTAGAGAAGATCTATATTATCGCCTCAATGTTTTTCCATTAATGTGGAGACCATTGTGTCAGCGCCCAGGTGATATTGTTATATTAGCTAAGCATTTAATTGAACGTCATATAACTAAAAGCAAAGAGCCGATGGCTTATTTGGATAAAGTAGCTGAAGAAAAACTACTGGCCCATACCTGGCCTGGTAATGTTCGTGAACTTGATAACGTGATTCAGCGTGCACTTATATTACGAACAGGCGACACCATAAACGAACATGCTATTTTTATTGAAAATTTAGCACCGAGTAATTTTGTTATGGACGCTACATCTACATCGGTCCTAGAAGCTGAAAAAGCATCAGAGATTTCAACAGAAAATAAAGAAAAAAGCACGTTAAGTTCAGCTTATTATGATAAGAAAAACGATGATGAAAAAAATATAACGGCTGATCAGCCAAAGCATGATTTACTCGCAGCTGAGACCGGAAGTTATAAAGATGAGCTTAAAGATAAAGAGCATCGCATCATTTTAGAAACACTTGCACGCTGCCAAGGTAAACGAAAAGATGTGGCAGAGACGCTGGGTATTAGCCCCCGTACTTTACGGTATAAATTAGCGCAAATGCGTGATCTAGGTATTTCTCTTCCAGCATAACCTTTCTTAAGCCCTAAATTCAAGCAGTTGAATTTAGGGTTGTCAAAACTATGACTCACCAAAATTCCATCTAACCCTTTGTATTTTAAGTTTAATTTATTTGGCATGTTTTATGCTTTATTGACTGTAATAGTAAACTGCATTGTCAGAGATAAATTATGAAAATTCAAAATAGCGCTGTATTTCAAGAAATGCAATCAATGGCCCTAGAAGCTGGTCGTAATGATCAACTTAATAAAATACCTACTCAGGTAAACTCTACATCTTCTGCACAATTTGGTGATATGTTGAGTAATGCGCTAAATACAGTGCATGAGCTACAACAAGACACAAGTAAAAAAGTAAAAGCAGTTGAAATGGGCGACCGAAGTGTATCACTCGCTGAGGCAATGATTGCTTCTCAAAAGTCTTCAGTTGCATTTGAAGCGACGGTACAAGTTCGTAATAAACTTGTTGAAGCTTACAAAGAAATTATGAATATGCCTGTTTAACTAGGTAGTGGAGAATAATTGTGGCGCAATCTAATCAATCTACAGATCTGGCACTCGCTGATGGCGATATCGGCATCGACCAAAGTGATAGTGATGATCAACAAGAACAAAAGTCGGGCTATTTAAGTGCTTTAAATGGTGTTGATATATTACGCCAAGTAACACTTGTTATTGCACTGGCCATTTGTTTGGCTATCGCGATATTTATCATTATTTGGGCTCGTCAGCCAGATATGCGCCCGCTTGGTAAAATGCAAACTGAAGAGCTTATTCAAACGCTTGATTTTTTAGATGCGCAAAAAATTGATTATCAACTTGATGGTAATGTGGTGTCAGTTGATGAAACTGAATACCAAAATATTAAATTACTAATGACTCGAGAAGGCCTAGAGCAAGGTCCGACTTCAGGTTCAGATATTATAATGCAAGATATGGGCTTTGGTGTAAGCCAACGTCTTGAACGAGAGCGTTTAAAGCATGGTCGCGAACAGCAACTAGCACGCACAATCGAAGAGCTTAATAACATCACCCGCGCTAAAGTATTGTTAGCTATTCCAAAGGAAAATGTGTTTGCTCGCAGAGAAAAAAAGCCCTCAGCTACCGTTGTATTAACACTAAAGCGTGGACGTTCACTCGATAGAGAAGAAGTCGATTCAGTTGTAGACATGATTGCTTCTGCAGTACAAGGTTTAGAGCCCTCACGTGTGACAGTTACAGATCAAAATGGTCGCTTATTAAATTCAGGTTCGCAAAGTTTATTGGCAGCACGTTCGCGTAAAGAATACGATTTAGAGAGAAAGCGTGAACAAGAATACCTTGAAAAAATAGACAGTATTTTAATTCCAATCGTCGGGCTTGCAAATTATACGGCACAAGTTGATTTGAGTATGGACTTTAGTGCGGTCGAAGAAACGCAAAAGCGTTACAATCCAGATTTACCTGCGGTGCGAAGTGAAACCACGTTTGAAGAAAATAATATTGGTGGTTTAGCTATCGGTATTCCAGGTGCACTGACCAATCAACCACCAGTTAATTCCGATATTCCTGAATCGGTGACTGAAGGTGGTGCCGGTACAGCAAGCTCACCAAGTCGCAGCCATAAAGAAGCAACGCGCAACTATGAGCTTGATACGACTATTTCACACAGACGCCAACAAACAGGTGTTATACGCCGTATAAGTGTATCGGTTGCGGTTGATTATATAGCAAAAGTGGGCGAAAACGGTGAAACAACCATGACACCACGCTCTGTAGAAGCATTGTCAAATATTCGACGCTTATTACAAGGTGGTGTAGGCTTTGATATGCAACGTGGTGATGCACTGGAAGTGGTTACTGTTCCTTTTGTTCGTGAAGAAAGCGGTTTAAATCTTGAGTTGCCAATTTGGGAGCAGGATTGGTTCTTGAAAATGGTTCGCCTAGGGCTGGGTGCCTTGGTTATTATTGTACTAATCATGGCTGTCGTTAAACCAATGCTTAAGCGCCTAATTTATCCAGACGACACGTTAGAGGATTACGATGACGATGCACTCAGTTCAGGTGTTGATATTGGCGACAGTACGCTAGATATGCTAAATAAAGACTTTGATTCTGCTTCAATTGGTTTCTCAAGCGATGGTACACTACAGTTACCAGACCTGCATGGTGACGAAGACTTACTTAAAGCGATTCGTGCCCTTGTTGCCAATGAACCAGAACTATCATCACAAGTAGTGAAAGCGTGGTTAACAGAAGATGACTGATCAAGAACAAAAACAACTACCAGCAGCATTTGATGTTGATAAGCTAGATGGTGTAGATAAAGCGGCTATATTACTTTTAAGTTTAACCGAAGAGGATGCCGCACAAATACTCAAACACCTTGAGCCTAAGCAAGTGCAAAAAGTAGGTATGGCAATGGCAAGTTTAGATGACTTGTCGCAAGCCAAAATAAGTGCTGTTCACAACTTATTTATAGAACAAATTCAAAGCTTTAGTACTATAGGTTTTCAATCAGAGGACTTTATTAAGAAGGCGCTTACTGCAGCACTAGGTGAAGATAAAGCGGCAAGTCTCATTGATCAAATTGTAATGGGCTCAGGCGCTAAAGGTCTTGATTCATTAAAGTGGATGGACTCAAAGCAAGTGGCGAACATTATTCGTAACGAACATCCGCAAATTCAAACGATTGTTTTATCCTACTTAGAACCGGAGCAATCAGCTGAAATACTCGCTCAATTCCCTGAAAAAGTACGTTTAGATTTAACAATGCGTATTGCTAATCTTGAAGAAGTACAACCAGCTGCATTGCAAGAACTTAATGAGATTATGGAAAAACAATTTGCCGGTCAAGCCGGTGCACAAGCGGCCAAAATGGGCGGCTTAAAAGCGGCAGCAGATATCATGAACTACCTAGACACTAACGTGGAAGGGCAGTTAATGGATTCAATTCGTGAGCACGATGAAGAAATGTCGCAGCAAATTCAAGACTTGATGTTTGTATTTGAAAATCTAATGGATGTTGATGATCGGGGTATTCAAGCAATACTGCGCGAAGTACAGCAAGATGTATTAATGAAAGCGATTAAAGGTACCGACGACGCACTTAAAGAAAAAATACTGGGTAATATGTCTAAACGTGCGGCAGAAATGCTTGCTGATGATTTAGAAGCAATGGCACCAGTGCGAATTAGTGAAGTTGAAGCCGCGCAAAAAGAGATATTATCAACAGCAAGGCGTTTATCTGACTCAGGCGAAATTCAGCTTGGTGGCGGCGGTGGTGAGGAGTTCTTGTAAACCATGAGTAAATTGAAAGGACGGTCACTGCATGCTGATGAAGCAGATGCACTGTTAAAAAATTGGCCGATACCAGATGTTGCGCCGGATGAAAAAAGTTTTGGCAATCGCTCTACAGCCTACGGTACGCCACTTTCAGAATTATACAGAAAAGAAATGGCACAAGAGATGCCAGAGGAAGAGCCAGAAGAACCTGAACTTCCTTCTCTTACGATGGCTGAGCTTGAACGAATTAGGCAAGATGCGTACGAAGAGGGAATTAAGCAAGGACATGAGCAAGGTTATATTGATGGTTTTGACAAAGGTGTTACTGAGGGTAAAGAAGCCGGTCATAAAGAAGGCTTAGAGCTTGGTAAAGCCCAAGGCCACGAAGATGTAAAGCCGCTAATTGAAGAGCAATTAACTAATTTACGTACGATGCTAGATAATTTAACAAACCCGTTAAATAAAGTCGATGAGCAAGCTGAAAAACAGCTTGTACAGTTAGCGGTTATGCTAGCTGAAGCATTAATTTACCAAGAGGTAAAAACGTCGCCTAGTATTATTTTACATACACTAAAGCAAAGTATTGATTCGCTTAATGTAGAGCAAGAAAAAGTAAAAATTCATTTGCACCCTGATGATCTAGATTTCATCAAAGAAAGTTATGGTGAGCAAGTAATTACAGATAATAATTGGCAGTTAATTTCGCAGCCAAGCCTCGAACGCGGTGGCTGTGAAGTTAAAACAACGCAATCATCACTTGATATGACACTAAAAACCCGTGTCAAAGAAACGTTGGATAGTTTTTTGCATAGTAGTGGTATATAACTATTATTTTGGCGCGCTATGTCAGCTCAAAATGCATCGTTAAGCGAACGCTTATCTCAATATCAACAACACATTAAAGCCCCTACACCTGCTGTTGCGGGTATTTTAACTCGAGTTGTAGGCCTTACACTTGAAGCAAAAGGCTTGCGTGCACCAGTTGGTAGTCAGTGTAAAATAGAAACTTTGAATGGGTTTGTTGATGCTGAAATAGTAGGTTTTAATGACCAAACACTCTATTTAATGCCAAATGATCATATCTCAGGCGTATTACCTGGGGCTCGTGTAATTCCTCAAGTCAATAATTTAGGTCTCCCCGTGGGTATGAGCTTACTAGGGCGTGTGGTTGATGGCTTAGGCCGTCCGCTTGATGGCCTAGGTAGTATTAATGCTGAACACCATTTAAAATTTGCGCAAAATACAATAAATCCACTTTCTAGAAGACCAATAAGCCAGCCGATGGATGTAGGCGTGCGCGCAATAAATTCTGTCATTACCGTTGGGCAAGGTCAGCGAATGGGTTTGTTTGCAGGCTCTGGTGTGGGTAAATCTGTACTGCTGGGTATGATGACTCGCGGCAGTGAAGCTGATGTCATTGTGGTTGGACTTGTAGGCGAGCGTGGTCGTGAAGTAAAAGAGTTTATTGAAGAAATACTCGGTGTTGAAGGGCGCAAACGCTCAGTAGTGGTAGCAGCACCTGCTGATTCATCCCCGCTAATGCGTTTAAAAGGCTGTGAAAGTGCCGTAACCATCGCTGAATACTTTCGTGATCAAGGTTTAAATGTACTGTTATTACTCGATTCGGTTACTCGCTATGCGATGGCTCAGCGTGAAATAGCGCTTGCTGTTGGCGAGCCGCCTGCAACAAAGGGCTATCCGCCATCGGTATTTGCTAAGCTACCTGCGCTGGTGGAGCGAGCCGGTAATGGGGGAGAAGGGCAAGGTTCAATTACCGCCTTTTTTACGGTATTGAGCGAAGGCGATGATATGCAAGATCCTATTGCAGATGCTGCTCGAGCTATTTTAGATGGTCATATAGTACTGTCGCGAGATTTAGCCGACAGTGGTCATTACCCTGCAATTGATATTGAAAAATCAATCTCACGTGTAATGCCTCAAGTGGTTTCTGAGCGGCATATGCAGCAAGCGAGGGTGCTTAAACAAGTGTATTCCATGTACCAGCAAAATAAAGATATGATTACTTTAGGTGCCTACCAAAAAGGAACTGATCAAATGCTTGATCAGGCTATTAACATGATGCCAAGAGTAAATGCTTTTTTACAACAAGGTATGCGAGATGTAATTAGTTACGATGATGGTCTCGAAGGTCTTGCGCAATTATTAGGGCAAGCATAATGGCAAAAAATAAATTGCACTTATTACTTAAACTTGAAAACGACAAAGAAGAAACGTTGAGAATGAGCTACTTGCAAGCTAATCAAAACTTGCAGGCTAATCAACAAAAATTAAGAGGTTTAAACGACTTTAGACTTGAATATACGCAGCAGCTACACCTAAAAGGTCAAGCGGGTTTATCGAGTGAAGGGTTTAGTCAATACCATGCTTTTATTGCAAAAATAGAAGAGGCGATACGTCAACAAGGAAGTACCGTTAATACAGCAAAACAAGTGGTAACCCAACGCAAAGCGATATGGTTAAAGCAACAAATTAAAGCTAAAGCGGTTGCAAAATTAATTGAGAAACAGAAATTAAAAGCAGATGTGTTGATTGCTAAAAATGAGCAAAAAATGCTAGATGAGTTCGCTTCTAATCAGTTTTTTCAAAGGCGTAAAGCATTATAAGTTAGGCATGTTAATTGCTTGGATATTAAGTAGAGTTTAATTTTTGGTGATGTGCGGTGGCGCATTGCCGCATATTATGGGTGATTTATGGCAATGAATAATATTTCAACTTTAGCAACATCTGAGCAAGACTCTTATTCAGCTTATCAAGATAAGACACCTGTTGATAAAGAGAGCACTTCAGACTCAGGGTTTTTAAGCTTATTGCATCATGCCGAACAATCATCTGAACAGCCTAACAGCACTGATGTTAACGCTCAAATAGACTCACAAAACACGGTTGTGCTCTCTTCTGAACAACAAAGGAGTGATGACAGTACGGTTAATAAAATCTTTGTTGATATAGAAGATGATAAGAATAAGGGTGTTGAGGGCAATGATTTACCCAATAAAGAGTTAACAGATAAGGAATTAGTAGATGAGGGCGTTTTGTTATCTGGGGATTTACTACTAGCTCAAATTAATTCGGCCCAAACAATTAATACATCGGTTAAAAAATATAGTTCTGCTATCGAAAAAATAGAAGTTGATTTAAAAGGGAACAATAAGAAACCGGTTGATGATGTAACACCTATAATAATTTCACCACAAAAAGTAAATACTGATAACTTGCAAGATGAACAAGCTAGCAATATAAAAATAGCCGTTGAGAAAAATGCTTTAACAGAGGTCGACTCGCCAATAAAAGCGTTAGTCAAAGGTAACAAAGAATTAGAGCTCATTGTTAATCAACATAAGCCAACGAGCGGGCTAGATAAATCAGTTGAAAGTTTGACGTCTAGTCAGCTTGATAAATTAAACGCGCAAATTCAATCGCTAGATAAGCCAAATAGTAATGTAGCGACATTAAAGCAAATGATAGAGCAGTATGTAACTGAAAGTGAGTCTATTGAACCTGAATCTATTGAACCTGAGTCTAAGCCTAATTTTAATTTGGAAATTAACGCACTAACAAAAGCTGAGAAGCAGGCGTTGGTTTCTCAGTTAAATAGTTATATTAAAAGTGTGCAACCTCAAGGTGAAGAATTAGCTTCGCTTAAACAAATGGTTAACGACTTAACGGCATCAATAGATGAAGCGCTCACACCACCGCTAAAAGTGAAATCAATAGCTGCTGGTGTAAGTGATAAGTTAAATACAAGCAGTAACTCTCAAACACACAGCGAAAAATTTGTAGTTGATGATAAAACTCAAGAATCAACAAAACCCGCTATCTTAGCTAAAAACGAAGAACTCGCCAAGCCATTAGAAGGCAATGCTAAAGAAGGTTCTCGCAACAACGCTAATACTGTGGAGCAATTAACCAACCGTGCTACGCAGCTGTTTACGCAGATCACCAATGCATTTAGTTCTGGACAAGCGAGCACGCTGAGTAGTTACGATACGTTGAGCTATGAGCAATCAATAACGGATATGCAAGCTTTGCAATCACAGCAATTGCAAAGTACCGCTCAAATCAAGCAGGTAAGTATCGATCCTGGTGTGATGCAGGCAATTAATATAGTTAAAAGTGATGCTGCAAAATTGCTTCAAGAGCGTGTGAGCTCTATGCTAAATATCAACAATAAAGAAGCTGAGATACGCCTTGATCCTCCCGAAATGGGCAGTATGCAAATACGCATTAGAAGTGATGCAGAACAAGCTCAAATAAATTTTGTTGTACAAAACCAGCAAGCAAAAGAGGCGCTAGAGCAATCTTTACCGCGTTTACGTGAAATGCTTGCGCAGCAAGGTATCGAAATGGGAGAGAGTACGATTTCTTATGGTGACTCAGGCAGTGGCGCAGATCAAAGCGAAGAGAATGGCCAAGGCAGATTGGCTAATAAAGATTCAGTTAATGACGAAAATGATGAACAAGTGGGCAATGGCGCTGAAACTTCTCGACAACAAACGTCATCATCAATAGATTACTATGCCTAAGTGCTGCTATTATAATAGTTAAAACAAGTAAATACCTTTGCGGATAAAGGAAATACAATGGCTGAAGACACTAATTTAGAAATAGAAGAAACAGGTAAAAGTAAAAAGAAACTCATAATAATCATCGCAGCCGCTTTACTTGTTGTAGGTGGCATTGCAGGTTACTTTTTAATGTCAGGTTCTGACGCTCCTGCAGAAGCTGTAAACAAAGAGACAGCAGCGGCCACTGATGCTCCTGCTGATACGGCTAGTTCATCAGCTGAGGTCGGGACTGCGTTATATGTCGCCATGCCTAGACCATTTGTATTTAATGTACCTGGTTCAAGTAGAGATAGAATAGTACAAGTTAAAGTACAACTTTTGGTACGTGGTAGTGTTAATGAAGAAACTGCAAAAAAACATATTCCACTTATTGAAGGAAAGCTACTTAGTATTTTTTCAACGACCACCGCTGATGAGTTGAGCACAAGTGCAGGTAAAGAAACACTTCGTTTTGCAGCTCTGGAAAAAGTGCAAGCAGCGTTAATCGATGTTGAAGGTAGTAAAGTAATAGAGCGGGTGTTATTTACCGGCTTTGTGATGCAATAAGGGGTTAGTGTGAGCGATTTATTATCCCAAGACGAAATTGATGCGCTATTACACGGTGTTGATGATGTTGAAGAGGAAGATATACACGACGGTGAAGGTGGTGGAGGGGGGACACTTCAGTACGACTTTTCTTCCCAAGACCGGATCGTACGTGGTCGCATGCCGACACTCGAAATTGTTAATGAACGTTTTGCAAGGCATATGCGAATTAGCTTATTTAACATGATGCGCCGCACTGCTGAAGTGTCTATCAACGGCGTTCAAATGATTAAATTTGGTGAGTACGTCCATACGCTATTTGTACCTACTAGTTTAAATATGGTGCGTTTCAGACCATTAAAAGGAACTGGGCTTATCACCATGGAAGCACGTCTTGTGTTTATTTTGGTTGATAACTTTTTTGGTGGTGATGGACGCTATCACGCCAAAATAGAAGGGCGTGAATTTACGCCAACGGAACGTCGTATAGTACAAATGCTACTTAAAATAATTTTTGAAGATTATAAAGAAGCATGGGCACCGGTTATGGATGTGTCATTTGAGTATCTGGATTCTGAAGTAAATCCAGCCATGGCTAATATTGTAAGTCCAACCGAGGTTGTTGTTATTAGCTCTTTTCATATTGAGCTTGATGGCGGTGGCGGCGACTTTCATATTGCGCTTCCTTATTCAATGCTTGAGCCAATTAGAGAGCTATTGGATGCGGGTGTTCAATCAGACACTGAAGATACCGATTTACGTTGGAGCAAAGCGCTGCGTGATGAAATTATGGATGTAGAGGTTGGCTTATCGACTCAATTACTGGAAGTCGATTTAACCTTAGCACAAATAATGGAGCTTAAAGCGGGCGACATAATTCCGGTTGAAATGCCAGAGCACATAACCGTATTTGTTGAAGAGTTACCTACATTTAGGGCGAAGATGGGTCGTTCTCGCGACAATGTTGCCCTACAAATTAGCGAAAAAATTAAACGTCCTGATTCAGTTAAGTCTGAGCTGCATGTATTTACTAAAGGCGGCAAGAAAATTGATTCGGATGCAGAATTAGCAGAACTAGAAGATGATTTACACCTCTCTGAGGGTGTAGACTTAGACTGGTAATTTACTAAAAGGCGAAGAGTATGAGTGATGACCAAGATACTATGGATGAATGGGCAGCAGCATTAGCTGAGGCTGAAATTCCAGAAGAGAGTGCGGATGAAGCACACGTTGCTGAACTCGATGAGTTAAGTGATGAACGACATGAGCTAAGTGGTGATGAAAAGCGTAAACTTGATACGATTTTAGATATCCCCGTTACTATTTCTATGGAAGTAGGGCGCTCTAAAATTAATATACGTAATTTATTGCAACTTAACCAAGGATCCGTTGTAGAACTAGATCGAGTCGCTGGTGAGCCTCTTGATGTACTTGTTAATGGCACACTGATAGCACATGGTGAAGTTGTTGTTGTTAATGACAAATTTGGTATCAGATTGACAGATGTTGTTAGTCAAGTTGAACGGATTAAAAAGTTACGATGAGTAGTTTGATTGCATTGGCAAATTCAGTTTTTCCTGCCGCAGATACCGCAGCCCCATCTGGAGACATACTCTCTATGGTGCTTTCATTAGCTGCAGTGCTAGTACTTATACTTGTACTGGCTTATTTTGTAAAAAAACTAAATCCTAATTTAGTCAATAGTGATGAATTTAAAGTTATTCGGAGCTTACCACTGGGCTCGCGAGAGCGTTTACTGGTTATTGAAATAGATAATACGCAACATTTGCTAGGTGTTACCCCACAAAATATTAATTATTTGCATAAATTAGAAACACCTTTAACAGAAAAAGAATTACCAGAGCTCGCTAAGCGATTTGGCAAGCTTTTAAACCCACAAGTAAATCAAAATAAAAAGAAATAACACTATGATAAAATGGCTACTTATTTTTATTGCCATTGTGTTTGTTCCCAGTGCAAGTGCAGAAGGCCTTGATGCGCTAACAATTACAACAAACGCAGATGGCACGCAAGATTACTCAGTAACATTGCAAGTTTTAGCCATTATGACGGCGTTGAGCTTTATACCCGCCGCCATAATTATGATGACATCATTTACACGTATTATTGTTGTACTCGCTATTTTGCGCCAAGCTATTGGTTTGCAGCAAACACCATCAAATCAAGTTCTATTAGGTATGTCGCTTTTTTTAAGTATTTTTATCATGTCGCCCATTTATGAAAAAATTAATGAACGCGCCATAGAACCATATTTAAGTGAGAAGGTAACCTCATTAGAGGCGTTAGAACTTGCTAAAGAGCCGATGAAAGCATTTATGCTTTCTCAAGTTCGTCTTAAAGACTTAGAAACATTTGCAAAAATAGCGGGGCACGATCAATTAGATTCACCAGAAGCAGCCCCATTAATTGTATTAATACCTGCATTTGTAACCAGTGAGTTGCAAACCGCCTTTATTATCGGTTTTATGTTTTTTATTCCTTTCCTAATTGTTGATTTAGTGGTCGCCTCAGTTTTAATGGCCATGGGTATGATGATGCTCTCGCCAATGATTGTTTCTTTACCGTTTAAAATAATGCTATTTGTGCTGGTAGATGGCTGGAGTTTAGTAATGGGTACGTTAGCTAAAAGCTTTGGTTTAGGTACGTGAATACGCTTAATAAAAAGCAAATACAAAACTAGGAGTCAGCATGGAACCGGAAATTTTTGTTGATATTCTGAGTGATGCACTATTTTTAGTTATCAAACTGGTTTCTGCAATTGTGGTACCTGGTTTAATTATTGGTTTGGTGGTTGCTGTATTTCAGGCGGCAACGTCAATTAATGAACAAACGCTGAGCTTTTTACCTCGTTTGCTAATAACTATCAGCGCACTCATTGTTGGAGGTCACTGGCTTACGCAGGAACTCATGGACTTTTTTACTCGATTAGTCATGATCATCCCTGAAATTGCAGGCTAACTATGGAGCTGCCATTTTCAGTAATCATTCAATGGTTGAGTGACTTTTTATTACCGCTAGTACGAATAAGCTCAATGATAATGGTGATGGCGGGTTTAGGCGCTAAAAATGTACCCACACGAATAAAAGTCGGGTTAGCGGTTGTCGTTACTCTTGTTGCTTTGCCTAACCTTCCTCCTGCGACATTTACCAATTTATTTTCTTTTGAAATGATTTTAGTTGTGATCCAGCAACTGCTGATTGGTGTGGCGATTGGGTTTGCATCTACGCTATTATTAAATACATTTGTTTTAGCAGGACAAATATTAGCAATGCAAACGGGCCTTGGTTTCGCCTCAGTTGTTGATCCCTCCAATGGTATGAGTGTACCTGCTGTTGGACAATTTTATTTGATTTTAGCGACTTTATTATTTTTTGTATTTAATGGTCATTTAATGATGATCCAAATGGTTATCCATAGTTTCGAAGTGCTACCTGTTGATGGTAATTGGTGGGCTGTTGATCATTATTGGGATATTGTAACCTGGGGTGGCTGGATGTTTAGCACGGCCTTGGTGCTATCGCTTGCCCCCTTAACTGCAATGCTGGTTATTAATATGTCGTTTGGCATTATGACGCGTGCGGCACCACAATTGAATATCTTTTCTATTGGCTTTCCATTAACGCTTGTGGCGGGGCTTATTATTATTTGGGCTACGCTAGGTAACTTTATTTTTCAGTTCGAATATCAATGGCTCAAAATGATTGAGTTAATGTGTACTTTAGTTGGCTGTTCGCCATAGGAGAGCCTAATGTCTGAAGATTCAGGACAAGAAAAAACAGAAGAACCCACATCGAAAAAAATTGATGAGTCGAAAAAAAAGGGCCAAATAGCACGCTCCAAAGAACTCGGAACCATGTTTGTTCTAATTTTTTCTGCAATTTCGTTATTAATGTATGGACCAGAAATAGGCAAAGGTTTGTACAATATAATGGGGCGCATGCTTAGTTTGAATCGAAATGAAACATACGATACAACTAAAATGTTTGCTGTATGGGGGGAGGTTTCGGATGCTTTGATTTTCCCGATGGGCATGTTTGTATTTATAATTGTCTTAGCTGCATTTATTGGTAACACCTTGTTAGGTGGCTTTAATTTCAGTTGGGGCGCGGCGGCACCTAAAGCAAGTAAAATGTCGCCGATGAAAGGTTTTAAACGCATGTTTGGGTCGCAAGCGGCTGTTGAACTTGTAAAATCACTTTTAAAATTTGGTTTAGTAGCCAGCTTTGCGGTGTTTTTAATTAATACATTTTTTGATGAAATACTACATTTAAGCGTAGAGAATACGCCAGGTAATATTATTCATGCTCTGGAAATTTTGGCATGGATGTTTTTGGGTCTATCGTGCACTTTAATTATTATTGCAGCTATTGATGCGCCATTTCAAAGCTACAATCATAACAAACAACTAAAAATGACGTTGCAAGAAGTTAAAGACGAATATAAAAATTCAGAAGGTGATCCTCAAATAAAAGCACGCATAAGGCAAACGCAAAGACAAATGTCGCAAAAGCGAATGATGCAAGACGTACCTGACGCTGATGTTATTGTTACCAACCCAACACATTATTCTGTGGCGCTAAAATACGATACAGAGCGTGCAGGAGCGCCTATTGTGCTAGCCAAAGGCATTGATGAAATGGCGATGCAGATTCGTAAGGTCGCAATCGGCAACGAAGTACCCGTTGTAGAGTCCCCTATGCTCACTCGAGCTCTTTATCATACAGCTGAGGTGGGCGATCAAATCCCCGATCAATTATTTACCGCTGTAGCTCAAGTTTTAGCGTATGTGTTTCAACTTAAGCGCTTTAATAAAGGGCGTGGAAAACGTCCAACCAAACTTAATAATAAACTGCCTATCCCCGACGCCTATAAATATTAAACCGTTAACTTAGTAACTTGGAATAGTTATTGCTAATTCTATGCAGTGTCAATTTTTTGAAATTGTAGATTTATGAGTTTTAAAGCAGTATTACAACAACTTAACAGAGATAAAAAAGAATATGCCAAAGGGGTAGGTACCCCTTTGCTTGTTCTTGCTGCTTTGGGAATGGTGATTTTACCCTTACCGCCATTTTTACTTGATATTCTTTTTTCGTTCAACATAGCGCTCGCTTTGGTTGTATTACTGGTTACAGTTTATACGATGAAACCAGTTGAGTTTGGTATGTTTCCAGCCGTACTCCTAATCGCAACAATTATGCGCCTAGCACTCAATGTCGCTAGTACGCGGGTAGTACTACTTGAAGGCCACAATGGCGGTGATGCTGCAGGTAAAGTAATAGAGGCCTTTGGCTCTGTTGTTATTGGTGGTAATTACGCAGTTGGTTTGGTTGTATTCTTAATTCTAATTATTATTAACTTTGTCGTAATTACCAAAGGTGCAGGGCGTATTTCTGAGGTATCGGCACGTTTTACCCTTGATGCAATGCCAGGTAAACAAATGGCGATTGACGCAGATTTAAATGCGGGCTTTATTAGTGCAGAGCAAGCACGAGATCGCCGCGAAGAAGTCACACGAGAAGCCGATTTTTACGGTTCAATGGATGGTGCGAGTAAGTTTGTAAAAGGTGATGCTATTGCGGGTATCATCATTTTGATTATTAATATTGTTGGTGGTTTATTTGTTGGTATGATCCAGCATAATTTAAGCTTTAGTAACGCAATGGAAGTGTATACGTTACTTACCATCGGTGATGGATTAGTAGCTCAACTTCCTTCTTTATTACTCTCAATTGGTACTGCAATTGTTGTAACACGTCAAAATGAGTCGCTCAATATGGGCGATCAATTTAAGAAACAACTCGGTAATGAAAAGTCATTATTTATCGCCTCAGGTATATTAATAATAATGGGCTTAGTACCTGGCATGCCACATTTTGCTTTTTTAAGCTTAGGCGCACTTTTAGGGTACTTAGCTTATTATACACAACAAAGTAAACTAAAAGCTGCTGCCGCTATAGAGGAAGAGGCTGTGAATGGTGCTGCTGGTACTGGCATTGCCAATAAACAAGAGCAAAAAGAACTTGGTTGGGATGATGTTCAGCAAGTTGACGTAATTGGCTTAGAGGTTGGCTATAGACTTATTCCACTCGTTGATCAATCACAAGGTGGTGAGCTGCTCAATCGTATAAAAGGTGTACGTAAAAAGCTTTCTCAAGAATTGGGCTTTTTAGTTCCACCAGTTCATATACGCGATAACCTGGAGCTTGACCCTAATGCATACAGAATAACGTTGATGGGCGTTTCAACAGGTGAAGGTGAGCTTAAGCATGGCGATGAGTTAGCGATTAACCCAGGGCAAGTATTTGGCCCTATTAAAGGCGTTGAGACTAAAGACCCTGCATTTGGACTCGATGCTGTTTGGATCAAGCCAGATCAAAAAGATGAAGCACAATCTTTAGGCTATACCGTGGTTGACTCAGCAACAGTAGTGGCAACACATATAAGTCAATTACTAACAAACAGTGCGGCATTATTATTAGGTCACGAAGAAGTTCAAAACCTACTAGATATGTTGGGCAAGAGCCACCCTCGTTTAGTTGAAGGACTTGTGCCTGACGTACTACCATTAACCGTTATTGTAAAAGTATTACAAAATTTATTAAATGAAGGAGTCGCAATACGCGATATGCGATCAATCGTGCAAACCCTTGTAGAGTATGGTCCTCGTAGCCAAGACCCTGATGTATTAACGGCTGCGGTGCGTATTTCATTACGTAGACTTATCGTTCAAGATGCGGTGGGTATGTCTTCAGAAATCCCTGTCATAACCTTGGCGCCGGAGTTGGAACAGATGTTGCATCAGTCATTGCAGAATGCAGGTGACGAAGGTGCCGGAATAGAACCAGGTCTTGCTGAGCGACTTCAAATTTCATTAAATGAAGCGCATCAAAATCAAGAAATGGCTGGTGAACCTTCAATATTGCTAACGTCAGGAATGTTACGCACTGTGTTATCTCGTTTTGTTAAGTACACCATTCCAGGATTGAGAGTGATGTCTTATCAAGAGGTACCAGATGAAAGACAGATTAAGATTGTTAGCTCGGTAGGCCAACAATAAGATTTAAACAGGGGTTAAACCATGAAAATTAAACGTTTTTTTGCTAAAGATATGCGCACAGTGCTTAAAGAAGTTAAAGATGAACTCGGTGTTGATGCGGTTATCATGTCAAATAAAAAACTAGCTAACGGTGTCGAAATTGTGGCAGCTGTTGATTATGAAAAAACGGCCCCAAAACCAGTTGCTCAGTCTCAAAATACAGCAACAGAGCGCTCTAATCATTTAGCACAATCGCAAAATACGCACAATTTTATAAAACCGGAACCACAGCGTGCACAGCCTTCACCACAGGCTAAAGTTGCAGATAGTTTAGAAGCATTATTGGAACGCCAATCACCTCGACCTCGTTCACCTGAGCTAGCTTCAATGTTTTCACAATCGGGAATTGATACTACCGAAAATTATCAAGAACCTGTAGCTAAACAACGTCCTAAAAATATGTTTTCACATGAAAATGCAGCGCCGATACGTCCTCAAACACAAGCTGATAGCTTAGGTTTTGATGATTTAGAAAGTGATTTTGATGACCTTGAAAGCCCGATAGCACCTCGTCAGCAAGCTAAAAATAATGAAAGCGTAGAGATGACATCTATGCGTGAAGAGATGAATGCAATTCGTCAGCTATTAGAGCACCAAGTCTCAGGTTTAATGCAACAAGATATGGCGCGACGTGATCCAACGCGTGCATGCATGATTGATCGTTTAATTGGCATGGGAATAGGCAAAGATGTTGCTGAGCAAATGGCGTGTTTTGTACCTGATGATGTTTCTCGCCAGCAAGGTTGGAAAGCTTTATTAGCGATGGTTGAAGATCAAATGCAAACCACGAACAACGAAATACTGCGTCAAGGTGGAGTTTACGCATTAGTCGGCCCAACGGGAGTGGGTAAAACAACAACTGTCGCAAAACTTGCTGCACTTGGTGCGCAAAAGTATGGCGCTGATAAAGTTGCGTTAATTACTACGGACACCTACAGAATTGGTGCATACGAGCAACTAGCAACATATGGCCGAATTATAGGGTGTAGCGTAAAGCAAGTTAAAGATGCTAATGAATTGGCTGAAGTTTTATATCATTTACGAAATAAACGTCTAGTATTAATTGACACCGCAGGAATGAGCCAGCGTGATTTACGTTTAACCGAGCAATTAAATACGTTAATGCGTAATCAACGTGTCGATATTCGTAATTATTTAGTATTAAGTGCCACAGCACAAATTAATGTATTACAAGAAACGGTAAGACATTTCAAAAAAGTACAGTTAAGTGGTTGTATTTTTACTAAATTAGATGAATCGTTAAGTTTAGGTGAGATTATTAGTATTGCGATTCAAAATCGTCTTCCAATAGGTTATCTTACTAATGGTCAGCGAGTACCAGAGGACATTCGCGTTGCGAATTCAGAAAAACTAGTAAAAAAAGCTGAGCAATTATATTTAAAAAGAATAAAATCACAACATTCACGACATCAATCAGTGGCGTCGAACACAGTAGGGATGTATGATTAACACAGTATTAGATCAAGCAAGCGGCCTGCGAAAAATGAGTCAAAACAATAATAACGGCGTAAAAGTTATCGCTGTGACCGGTGGTAAAGGTGGAGTAGGTAAAACAAATGTTTCACTAAATACTGCAATCGCATTAGGTCAACAAGGTAAGCGAGTTTTAGTTCTTGATGCCGACTTAGGTTTAGCAAATTGTGATGTGATGCTTGGGCTTCGTGTTGAGCGCAATTTATCACATGTATTATCTGGCGAATGCGAACTGGATGAGATTTTAGTTGAAGGTCCTGCCGGGATTAAAATTGTCCCTGCAACGTCGGGTTCGCAAAACATGGTTGAATTATCACCTTCTGAACACGCGGGTCTTATTCGTGCCTTTAGCGAATTAAATACCGAATTTGATATATTGATAGTAGACACCGCCGCCGGCATTTCCGATATGGTGCTGAGCTTTTCTCGTGCAGCACAAGATGTAATGGTCGTCGTGTGTGACGAACCAACATCAATAACAGATGCGTATGCACTTATTAAAGTATTAAGCCGTGAGCACGGTGTGTATAAATTTAAAATTGTTGCAAATATGGTTCGCAGCCTTCGCGAAGGCCAAGAATTGTTTGCAAAGTTATCTAAAGTAACAGATCGTTTCCTAGATATTTCTATGGAGCTAGCTGCAACGATACCTTACGATGAAAATATGCGTAAAGCGACACGTCGGCAGAAAGTTATTGTGGAGTTGTTTCCAAGCTCTCCAGCTTCAGTGGCTTTTCGAGCTCTGGCAACAAAAGCGGTCAAATGGCCAATACCGAATCAACCGTCAGGGCATTTAGAGTTTTTCATTGAGAAGCTGGTTAACGGCTAATTATGACAACATTGGTAAATAGAGCTATGGGATATCAATCAACACAAAATTTAAATGTGATTGTTGAGAAACATGCGTCACTGGTTAAAAAAGTGGCATGTCACTTAATTGCTCGTCTACCTCCAAGTGTACAACTCGATGATTTAATTCAATCGGGTATGATAGGACTGATTGAAGCGTCAAAAAACTTTGATGCAACTAAAGGCGCAAGCTTTGAAACGTTTGCAGGTATTCGCATCCGTGGCGCTATGCTAGATGAAATGCGCCGTGGTGACTGGGCTCCGCGTTCTGTACATCGTAAAAGTCGTCTTGTTGCTGAAACGATAAACGAATTAGAAAAAAACTTAAATCGTGAACCTACAGATATAGAAGTTGCTGAAAAACTTGATATTTCGTTAAATGAGTACCATCATATTTTAAACGATGTAAATGCAAGTAAAGTGTTGGGTATAGAAGACCTCGGAATTGATGAAGATGTCATAACTCCAGCAGGTCAAGATTTAACACTAGACAAACCTTTTAATAATGTTAAAAATGAACGATTTAATGAGTCTTTATTAAGTGCAATAAAATCATTACCAGAGCGAGATGCTATGGTGTTATCTTTGTACTATAACGATGAAATGAATTTAAAAGAGATTGGGCATATACTCGATGTTAGTGAATCGCGTGTGAGTCAGATACATGGTCAGGCGATGATTAAGCTAAAAGCAAAAATCAATGACTGGATAAACTAGTAGTAAGTAAATAAAGGTTAAGACCTCACTGGAGGATGTTTTGGATAAAAACATGAAAATTCTTGTCGTTGACGATTTTTCAACAATGAGACGTATTATTAAAAATTTATTGCGTGATTTAGGTTTTACGAATGTTCAAGAAGCAGATGATGGTTCGACTGCTTTACCAATGCTACAAAATCAGTCTTTTGATTTTGTCGTGACGGATTGGAACATGCCAGGTATGCAGGGTATTGACCTTTTAAGGGCAATTAGGGCGGATGACAAGTTAAAACATCTCCCTGTTTTAATGGTAACGGCTGAAGCTAAAAAAGAACAGATAATAGCTGCTGCTCAAGCTGGTGTTAATGGCTACATTGTAAAACCATTTACAGCTGGCACATTGAAGACCAAATTAGAAAAAGTGTTTGAACGCTTAGGTTAATTATAGGGAGAGGCTTATGTCAGCACCTGCTGCGCCTCGAATAACTTTAGAACAAGCGCGTCAACTCGTTGTTTTTTTAGAAAACGACGAGCAAGATAAAGCTGATCAATTAATTTTGGATACAGCGTCTAAAGAGCAGTCAGAGATATTTGCTGAAGTTGGCAAGTTAACGCGTCAATTGCATGAAGCTCTAAAAGGTTTTGAGCTAGATTCGCGTTTAACAAACTTAACAAACGATGCAATTCCGGATGCTAAAAAACGACTTAGTTATGTCATGGAATTGACAGAGAATGCTGCAAATAAAACCATGGATGCGGTTGAGGCAAGTCTCCCTATAACTCAGGAGTTAGCGGGTGAGATAGCAGCCATTAAACCGACATGGGATCGGTTAATGAGTCGGGATATAGAGCTTGGTGAGTTTAAAACTCTGTGCCACAGCATAGATAAGTTTATGAGTAACTCACACAATAAAACAGATGAATTACAAAATTTAATGACAAATGTTTTAATGGCGCAAGATTATCAAGATTTGACTGGTCAAGTTATTCGTCGAGTAATTGAGCTTGTAAGAGAAGTAGAAGAAAGCTTACTTCATCTACTCACTGCGTTTTCTGCGCAGGATGTGGGTACAGTTAATATAGTAGAACAACAAAAAACAGAAGAACCGATTGCCGTACAAACATTAGCAGGTCCCGAGGGCCCTATTATTGATAAAGAATCGCGTAATGATGTTGTGTCTGATCAAGATGAAGTCGATGATCTTTTATCAAGTTTGGGCTTCTAAGAGGAGAGTAACTGCATGTTTGAAGTCGATGAAGATATTTTACAAGACTTTCTTGTAGAAGCAGGAGAAATTCTTGAACTTCTATCCGAACAGTTAGTTGAACTGGAAAATAATCCAGAAGATACCGAACTATTAAATGCTATATTTCGAGGCTTTCATACAGTAAAAGGCGGTGCCGGATTTTTAGCTATGACAGAGCTTGTTGATGCTTGTCATGGTGCAGAAAATGTATTTGATTTGCTCAGACAGGGCGTTCGAACTGTAAACTCTGAATTAATGGATGTTATCTTACAAGCATTAGACACCATTAATGAAATGTTTGCGACAATTCAAAACCGTGATAAGCCTGAGCCTGCAGATCCTCAATTACTTGAAGTCCTACATAAATTAGGGTTACCTCCAACGGAAGATGAGTTATCTGGAGCTTCTTCTGAAATTACAGCAGACGAACCTGAACAGGCTGATGTCGTTGCCACAGAAAACGGTGACAATAACACTATCAGCTCACAAAGCCCTGACGACGACCCATTTGCATTCGATGAATTATTTAGTAGTTCGGCTTCGCCAGCTGCTGAGTCACAAATTGATGAAATTACAGAAGATGAATTCGAAAACTTACTTGATGAACTGCATGGTAATAACCAAAGCTCTGAGACTAAGAAACCTGTAAGTACTACTTCTAGTAGTGACATCACTGACGACGAGTTTGATAATTTATTAGATGAGCTACATGGTGTTGGTAGTTTTGGCACTGTTGATGTACAAAAAAATGAACCAGTTGCTTCGCATACACCGCAAGAAACAGCGCCAGTCGCCAATAACTCAGGCTCTTCTGATGATGATATTAGCGACGCAGAATTTGAATCTCTATTAGATGAATTACATGGCAAAGGCAGCGCACCTAAATCTGTAGAAAGTAATCAGCCCGTTGCTGCAAAACCTGCACCTCCAAAACCGGCTGTTCAGGCAAAGAAAGTTGAGCCTGCCCCTGTTAGTAAGCCCGCTAATAAGCCTGAAGCAAAAGCACCAAGTCCTGCAGTCCCAAGCCCAGCTGCAGCTCCGAAGAAGGCAGTCGCGCCCGCAGCTGAAACTACCGTACGCGTAGATACTAAGCGCCTTGACCAAATTATGAATATGGTTGGTGAGCTAGTGCTCGTGCGAAATCGCCTCGTTAGTTTGGCCACCAATTCAGAAAGTGAAGCGATGGGTAAAGCAATATCAAATTTAGATGTTGTAACCGCCGATATTCAAGGTGCGGTTATGCAAACCCGCATGCAACCGATCAAAAAAGTATTTGGACGTTTTCCTCGAGTTGTTCGTGACTTGGCGAGAAGCTTAAATAAAGATATCAATTTATTACTGGTCGGCGAAGAAACTGATTTAGATAAAAACTTGGTTGAAGCGTTAGCCGATCCGCTCGTGCATTTGGTCAGAAACTCAGTCGATCACGGCATTGAAATGCCAGATGTACGTGAAGCATCTGGAAAATCAAGAACAGGTACTGTTACGTTATCAGCGTCTCAACAAGGCGATCATATTTTGCTTACTATCAAAGATGATGGTGCTGGTATGGATGCTGAGAAACTCAAGAAAATAGCAATAGCTAAAGGTGTACTTGATCATGACCAAGCAAGTCGACTTTCAAACACTGAAGCTTACAACTTAATTTTTGCACCAGGCTTTTCAACAAAAGAAGAAATTTCGGATATTTCCGGACGTGGTGTTGGAATGGATGTTGTAAAAACAAAAATCACCCAACTTAACGGTTCTGTAAGTATTGAATCAGAGTTAGGTGTTGGTACAACATTAGAGATTAAAGTACCGTTAACGCTCGCAATACTTCCAACGTTAATGGTTGTTGTTGGTGCACAGACATTTGCATTACCACTTGCTGGTGTTAGTGAAATATTCCACTTTGATTTAACTAAAACAAATGTTGTTAATGGCCAGTTAACCGTTATTGTCCGCAAAAAAGCGGTTCCATTGTTCTACTTAGAACATTGGCTTGTAAAAGGGGCCGATCGTTCTCTACGTAAAGATCAAGGTCATGTCGTTATTGTTCAAATAGGCACGCAGCAAGTTGGTTTTGTAGTGGACTCGTTAATAGGGCAAGAAGAGGTTGTAATCAAACCACTTGACGCTTTATTACAAGGCACTCCCGGAATGGCTGGCGCTACAATAACGTCTGATGGTGGAATTGCATTAATTTTAGATGTTCCAAGTATGCTAAAACATTACGCGAACTGACAATAAGTAGGTGTAGTATGCACTACACCTACGTCTAAACTAAATAAGAGAGCTCAATGGTTGTTAAAGTCTTAGTTGTTGATGATTCAAGCTTTTTTCGCCGTAGAGTAAGCGAAATTCTCGAACAAGATAACGATATTAAAGTAATTGGCTTTGCTGTAAATGGTCGAGAAGCTGTTGAAAAAACTGAGCAATTACGCCCTGATATGATCACAATGGATGTTGAGATGCCGGTTTTAGATGGTATCAGTGCTGTTAAAGAAATAATGGCAAGCAATCCAACCCCTATTTTAATGTTTTCATCGCTAACGCGTGATGGTGCTACAGCAACACTCGATGCGCTAGATGCTGGAGCAATGGACTTTTTACCTAAAAAGTTTGAAGACATTGCTCGTAATAATGATGATGCAATAAAGCTTTTACAAACAAAAGTAAAAGAGATTGGCCGTCGTCGTATCCCTCGTTCATTTAAACCTTTAGTTCCAGCTAAGTTAGCACCAACATCCCCAGCGCCGAGTATAAAGCCATCAATAGCTGCTAAAGACACTAATATACGCCAGCCAGATAGAAGCTTTCAACGCTCAGCAGTGCAGCCTAAGTCATCAGTAAATGCTTCAACAATTCGCACTAGCGGTAAACATTATCAACTACTTGCGATTGGTACATCTACTGGTGGGCCTGTGGCCCTGCAAACTATTTTAACTCAGTTACCAGCTAACTTCCCGCACCCCATTTTGTTGATTCAACATATGCCTGCGGCATTTACACCGGCATTTGCGACGCGCTTAAATAGCTTATGCAAAATTAAAGTAAAAGAAGCACAACAAGGCGATCGTTTACAACCTGGAACGGCTTATTTAGCACCCGGTGGTCAGCAAATGATGGTTGAGGGGCGTGGAGCTGCAAAAACGTTAAGAGTTTTTGAAGATCAAAGCGAGCGAATCACTTATAAACCAAGCGTTGATGTAACGTTTGCAAGTGTAGCGAAAGCTTATCAAGGCGATGTGTTAGCAATAGTGTTGACTGGTATGGGAGCTGATGGGCGTGATGGAGCAAGAATGCTCAAACAAACGGGTGCAACGATTTGGGCACAAGATGAAAATAGTTGTGTCGTTTATGGTATGCCACAAGCATTAGTAAATGCAGGGCTAGCCAGTGAGATCTTAGCGCTTGATGACGTAGCTGCGAGAATAAAAAGAGAAACTGGCTGTGGATAAGCTTTCTATTCTAGGGCTACTTATTGCGCTAGGATCTATAGCAATTGGTTACTCTTTGGAAGGGGGCGTTGCATCTGCATTATTTAATGTCCCTGCGCTCGTTATAGTGCTTGGTGGCACATTGGGTGCTGTGATGTTACAAACATCTGCAAGCACCTTTAAAAAAATGCTAAAAATAAGCCATTGGGTTTTTTTCGCTCCACAATACGATATAGACGAAGCAATTGAGCAAGTTAAACGCTGGTCGCACAAAGCCCGTCAAGAAGGCTATTTGGCACTAGAAAACGAAGCGTTTATTCATCCTGATATTTATGCCGCCAAAGGGCTTGGTTTATTGGTTGATGGTTGTTCTGAGCAAAAATTACGAGACACACTCGAAATAGACTTATTACTTGAACGCGATAGATTATTAGAGGCAGGGCGTGTCTATGAAGCAATGGGAGGTTATAGCCCTACCATTGGTATTTTAGGTGCTGTGCTAGGGCTTATTCAAGCGATGTCTTTCATCACTGATCCGCAAAAACTGGGTGAAGGTGTGGCAACTGCGTTTATTGCTACAATATATGGTGTAGGTCTCGCTAATATTATTTTTTTGCCGATGGCAAATAAGTTAAAACAACGGATTGAACAAAAAATGCTTTATCATGAAATGCTTGCTGAAGGTGTTATCGCGATAAGCTTAGGTGAAAGCCCGATAAATATTGAATTAAAGCTTGAAGCCTACCGTGTAGAACGTCCTAACTTAGCTCAAGAGTAATCGCTATGTTACGCCGCCGCTTACGCAATGTCTCTTCAAAAAGCCAACATACCGAACGCTGGTTAGTCTCTTATGCTGATTACATGACCATTATGTTTGCATTCTTTGTGGTTATGTATGCTATTGCAATCAGTAAAGAAGAAAATTTTCAAATATTGTCAGATTCACTTGAACATGTTTTTGATAAATCTGCACGCCAATATTCACAAAATGGTGAAGGTGTAAACGGTAATGGTATTCTTATTGATAGAGTAACTCCTGAACAAGAAGTACTTTATGGCGAGAGCATTCAAAAACAAGAGCAAGGTCCTGAACTACTTGATGGACAAAGTGACACAAGCAATATACAGCAAAAGTATTTAGGAAAACCTTTAGATAGCTTGTTAACAAAATTACAATCAGCACTTATTGACGAAATTCGTGATGGTGAAGCAAATTTAGAGTTAAACCAAGATTGGCTAATTATTGAACTTAGCTCTGGAATGCTATTTTCAAGTGGCAGTTCAGTCGCTCATTTACGAGCTAAACAAGTCGTCAAACTCGTTAAAGATATTATTGCGCCCGTAGATAATTATATCAGAGTGCGTGGTTATACTGATAATGAAACTATTCGTAATGAAATATTTCGTTCTAATTGGGAGTTATCGGTAGCAAGAGCAACATCAATTTTAGTTGAACTAGAAGAGTTAGGAATAAACTCTGCGCGTATGGCAATAGAAGGTTATGGGCAATATTCTCCTCTTGCAGATAATAGTACAGAGCAAGGGCGAGCTGAAAATCGCAAAGTTGTCATAGCACTTTCTAAGTATGGATTACCACCTGTTATTGGCGTTGATAAATCAAAGCCAGAGAGTCAAAAAATAGAACCCGAAATTGAACTCCCTTCAGATGACGATACAATAAAAATAATTCGTTTACCTCATGGTGGTGTTCGCATCACTACTCGTAGCGAACAGTAACTAGGATGTAATGTGAAAATCTGGACTGTGGCAAATCAAAAAGGTGGTGTGGGTAAAACAACAACAGCAGTGAGTCTTGCCGGTATTCTTGCTTTGCGCGGCAAGCGTGTATTACTGATTGATACAGATCCGCATGCATCATTAACCTATTATTTTGGTATCGATTCAGAAGATTTAGAAATTAGCGTATATGATATTTTTGCCCGTGGTACAGGCATGCAAAGTGAAGAAATACTTCAATCACTCTGTCCGTCAACGCTCGAGAATTTGGATATTTTACCCGCGACAATGGCAATTGCCACACTCGATAGGAGTATGGGTAATAAATCGGGTATGGGGTTAATATTAAAAAAAACGCTTGCAAAAATTAGTGACCATTATGATTATGCAATTCTTGATTGCCCACCCGTGTTAGGCGTGTTAATGGTTAATGCACTTGCGGCAAGCGAGCGTATTTTAGTTCCCGTACAAACTGAATTCTTAGCTTTAAAAGGACTTGATAGAATGATGCGTACGATGGAGTTAATGCAAACCTCGCAAGCGAAAAATTATGAATATACTATAATTCCTACTATGTACGATAAACGGACTAAAGCATCTTTAGAAGCTTATAAAACTTTGCAAGATACCTATAAAGATAAGGTGTGGCCAGGAGTTATTCCCGTAGATACAAAGCTAAGGGATGCGAGCTTTGCGCAAAAAGTACCCATTGAGTTTTGTCCTCGATCTCGAGGTGTGTTTGCTTATAAAGCACTATTAGACTATTTAATTGAACAAGGTTGATAAATGAGTAAGCAATTATTTGCTAATGAAAAAGTTATGACTCAATATTTAGGTGCATTGTTACGTGACGATGGGCCTATAGATAACTTAGAGCCAGTCGCAAAATTGCTTGAAAAAATACCTAATGGGACTGATCAAGAACAGTTACAGGCTAAAGAGAGCAATATAACTGAAAAGACTGATGAACAAATTCAATCAGTAGTAGCACCCAAGCCTTTACCGAGTGAAAAGGTTGTTACAGATAATATTATTGATGTAACAGATAATACCGCAGCGCAATTATCAGAAAAGCCTTCACAGGCACTGAAAACGCAAAGCCAAGAAGATTATTTTGAAGGCGAATTTCAGGCATTGTTTTTTGAAGTTGCAGGGTTAACGCTTGCTGTGCCATTAAAGTCACTGGGTGGAATTCATCAGTTAAGTGAAGTAAATCATCTGTTTGGTAAGCCAAAATGGTTTAAAGGCGTTATGCTTAACAGAGATGAGAAGCTAAATGTTGTTGATACTGCTCGTTGGGTCATGCCTGAAAAGTATGATGAAAAGTTAGAGGCATCTCTTAATTATCAATATTTAATCACGCTAGGCGATAGCCAGTGGGGATTATTGGCTGAAAAGTTAATAAATAACATTACATTGAGTAAAGAAGATGTAAAATGGAATACTAATAAAGGTAAGCGTCCATGGCTTGCCGGTGTTATTAAAGAAAAAATGTGTGCTTTAATAGATGTAGATAATTTAAATGCATTATTAGAAAAAGGCTTAGATAGTCGTCAGTAATAATGACCATTACGGGGAAATAGCATGAATCAAGATAAATTACTGTCAGCAAATAAAAATGCAGATAATGATGAAATATTACAGTGGGTTACATTTAAGCTAGAAGAAGAGACTTATGGCGTAAATGTAATGCAAGTGCAAGAAATATTGCGCTACACTGAAATTGCTCCAGTGCCTGGTGCGCCTTCTTACGTAATTGGTATTATTAATTTACGTGGTAATGTTGTAACCGTTATAGATACACGCTCTCGCTTTGGTTTAGATGCTGCAGATGCAACTGATAACTCTCGTATCTTAATCATTGAAGCTGAAGAACAAGTTATAGGTATTTTAGCCGATAGTGTCTCTGAAGTGGTTTATCTACGTAGTTCTGAAATAGACAGTGCACCAAATGTTGGTACTGAAGAAAGTGCTAAATTCATTCAAGGTGTGTGTAATCGTGATGATGAATTGCTGATTTTAGTCGATTTAAACAAATTGCTCAGCGATGATGAATGGGATGAGTTAAGCGATATATAAGCTTTGCCACTAAAATATGTTGTTACTTAGTATCGCAATTGCAGCGCTGGCGATTGGACTTATATCGTTAGCGCTAATTGCTGCATTAAAAAGCAAACAAGCAACTGAGCTTGATTCTGCTATGCAGCAACTTAAAGACACTTCAGAGCAAACTCATATTCTGCGAAGTGAAGTATCTGAATTACGAACCGGATTATTGAGTATTGGTAAACGAGTGCTTGAGGTTGAACAACAAAACCAAGAGTTAGTTTTACAACAAGCGGCTCAGAAATACGACGATCCAGATGCTAAAATTTATTCTCGTGCTGTAAAAATGGTTGGCTTAGGTGCCGATTTAGACGAGGTTATACGCGAATGTGAACTGCCTAGAGCTGAAGCAGAATTACTGTTTTCTTTGCATAAGCAAAAAGGCGCTTAGCGCCTTTTTAGTTTAATTGGTATTTTAAGCCAACATTTTGTTTATGCTTTTATATTTAGCTTACCTTGAAAGTCCTTCCAACCTGGCGGGAATTGCCCCCTTAATACATAGGAAAAGGCAATTAGCTCCGCAATTACATAGTAAAGCTCTTTAGGGATTTCTTCTCCTAATGCCAAGTGTGATAATGTTTTAGCAAGCGCAGCATCTTCGTGGATCATAATTCCTTTCTTTTTGGCCGCAGCGACTATTTCGTCAGCTAATTCACCAAACCCTTTAGCACTTATCGTGGGTGTACTACCCGTTTCGTATAAAAGCCCGATAGCTGATTTGTTATTAAGCACATCACTCATAATTAAACCTTAATATTAATAATTGCATGTGAATTATCAAATGCTTGATGATTAGTATCACCGCGCTTTAAATTAAGTTCGCCTACTTGCAAACCATGCTTTGCAAGCTTTGATCTTAAGTTATCTAGGTGCGGATGAGCAATCGCTGTAATTTCTTGGCTAGATGCGAGTAACTGGCAATCAAGTGCTTTATCCATCAACTCCGCAGTGATCTGTAATTGACCCAATTCAGCATAGTCAAAATTTAATCTGACAAACCATACACTTTTACTCTCTAGTTTATCGTTACTCGATTTTTTATATTGCCCTAGCGTTATTTCTGTTTGAGCGGCCTCAGGGGGAAGTTTCATGGGTAATAAAAATTGCACTAAAGGATTTGAATCAGGATGTTGATTTGGCATTGAAACTTGTACCTGATTTAACGTGTTTTTTACTTGTATCAGCTCGTTTGCAAGAGCTTGAACTTGAGGTTTCTGTAGTTGCTCAAGCAGCTTAGCACTCGTGTTACCTGTTTTAAAAGTAGGTAGCAATACTTGCAATAATGCATCTAAGCCAGTGTGATTATTCAAGCTAACAGGGACGATTGACTGATTGATAGCGGGTGCCGCTAAAATGCTTACCGCCATTTGTTCTAGCCCTTTAGTAAAACTGCTTTGCAACGTGTCATTAGCAAGTATAGAGGGTTGAATGTTTGTTAGTATCTCACGCTGAATAGTCACGGGATGCACATTAGTACTTGAGACCATACGGTTAAAAGCTTGATTAATAAGGCGTGTTAAATCTGGTGAATCCTTTTCTATTTTGCTTGTTATGTTATTTATTTGGCTGTTTAAAATTGATTTGCTGTTCACTGGTTTTTCAGTGGCAGCAATTGAGTCAGGTAGCTTTAAAAGAGGGCTAAGCAGCTTTGCTTCTATCGGTTGTAACATTTGGCTGCGAGAAATACTTTCTGGTGAAATTATATTTTTAAAGTGATGAGCATCAGTATTATTGGCGTTACTGACTGGTAATGTTTGATTATGCTGAGGTAATGCCTGCCATATATTAACACTGGCTTTTAGGAGCTGAGTTAATTGTGCTAAAGGAGGTAGTTGATTAAAGTGCTTTGGCAAAATATTTGTTGCGTTAGTCAAGGTTTTACCGTCAATGCCTTTGATTAGCATATCTAGGTTTTGTGTCATATTTATTTTTTTTAATTGCTGATTAATAACAGCGCTAGGAGTGTCACTTTTAGATAATTCAGGTGCCAATGCAATTGTTTGTTTTGACTCTGTTGCGAACGGCTTGTGTTCAAAATATTTTACTGCGTCATTAATCCGTGTTTTTAAATCACTAAAACTATGTAGCAGCCATGATTTTATTGGGCTGCTTTGTGTAAGTAGTGGACTCATTTTTTTATTGGACGAGGTTGAGAGCGATATTTCAGGGTCACTATTTTTTTGCGCTAAAAGCAGTTCGTTAAACGGTTTGGAGAATGAATTATTAAGCG
Source organism: Pseudoalteromonas aliena SW19 (assembly GCF_014905615.1). Taxonomy (NCBI): domain Bacteria; kingdom Pseudomonadati; phylum Pseudomonadota; class Gammaproteobacteria; order Alteromonadales; family Pseudoalteromonadaceae; genus Pseudoalteromonas; species Pseudoalteromonas aliena. The sequence continues at coordinate 218,471 of NZ_AQGU01000026.1, read as the reverse complement.
TCACGTTTATATTATTAGTATCGGTTTTAATAAATAACTTATCGGCCTGATTTACTAAGTTTACTTTAATCGGTATGTTGGGTAGTTCACTAACTTGTTTATTATTTATAGGCGTTGTAAACGAACCCGACTTTTGTGGGTGAGTTAAAATAGCTAGTTTAGGTGTTGCTTGCAGTTGTGCATTAGGTAGTAGCGCTGCAAGTAATTTAGTGAGCTTTGCTTGACTTAGTGGTTGCGAATGAACTGTATCAGCAAAGCTATTAATAACATTTATCTGCGCGCCTTTGTTGTTAGTACTCACAATTACTTTTAAAGGTTGCTCGGTTATAAGTAGCTGCGCTACCTCTTTATTTATTGCAATACTGGCGTTGAGCTTATCAATGACTAATTTTGGGGTTGGGGATAACATCACTTGCACAGCCATTGGTTTGCTTTCTACCTCGGCGCCTGTGCTCACATAATTTAATAAGCGTTGCAACTGAGCTGGTTGGTTTATGGTCAGTGTTGTACTGTTTGGCGTAATGTTGAGCTGTTTGCCATCGGGGCTGAGCTGTATGTTAGCACTGGCTATTTTTTGTAAGTTTTGAGGCACGTTGGTAGTGCCAAGCCTTAATGTTTGCCAATGCTTATCAATAAATACATCAAGCGTAATCGAATCTTTCGAAAATTGTATGTTTTTAGCGGCAAGTACCTCATCAGGTAATTGCGATAATTCATTCGTTTGAGCATTGCTCGATTGATTGATAACCAATGAATTAGATAATGTGATTTGCGTTGGCGTATTCATTATTTTAAATCAAGTTTTCTCTATTTTAAGTGAATCGATTTTAAAGCAATATTCGTATTACCCTATCATTATGGTAGACTAACGCCTAATTTTTGGCAGAGAGAATCGTCATCTTGTTACACATTAAGTCCGTCACCTGCATCAAGCAAGAACGTTGTTTGTTTGCGGATCTTAATTTTAGCCTTAATAGCGGTCAAATCATGCAATTAGCGGGTCCTAATGGGGCTGGTAAAACGTCGCTATTGCGTATTATCGCAGGTTTTTCTGTGCCTGACGAAGGCGTTATTTTATACCAAGAACAACCGATATCTAAGTACTATGAAGAGTATGCCAGAGAGTTATTATTTATAGGCCATAAAACGGGTGTAAACACCCAGCTTAGCGCGGTTGAAAATGTTCGTCATTGGTTACATATAAATGGCTACATAAATGAGCCTGACTTATATCCTATTTTAGCGAAACTGGGTCTTGTTGGGCTTGAAGATGTACCTGTTAGAACGTTATCAGCAGGGCAACAGAGACGTGTTGCTTTAGTAAGGCTTTGGTTAAGCGATGCTAAATTATGGGTACTTGATGAGCCATTTACTGCACTTGATAAAAGCGGTGTCGCCTTTTTACAACAAAGATTTACTGAGCACTTGCAAAGCGGTGGTGCTATTTTGTTAACGACTCACCAAGACTTAACGACCCACTTTAGTAACTTACAAACGGTTACATTGGAGTATCGCCACTAATGACTCGTCAACACTCTTATTGGTTGCTCTTTAGTGCGGTATTTAGCAAAGATGTAAAGCTTGCATTTCGTCAGCGCGCCGAAATTGTAAACCCTATTTTGTTTTTCTTAATTGTAATTTCATTATTTCCGTTAGCAATAGGGCCTGAGCCAGGTCTATTAGCGAGAATAGCGCCAGGTATCATTTGGGTCGCTGCACTACTTTCTACTATGTTGGGTTTAGATAAGTTATTTAGAGATGATTTTAATGATGGCTCTCTTGAACAATTAATTGCGTCTTCTTATCCGTTATCACTCACTGTGCTTGCCAAAGTTGCCGCACACTGGGTAGTGACAGGTTTACCGCTGGTATTAATGACGCCGCTGTTTGCATTGTTGTTAAACCTAGAGAGTACGGCACTAACCGCGACTGTTTTAACATTGTTATTAGGCACACCACTGTTGAGCTTTATTGGCGCAATAGGCGCTGGGCTTACTGTGGGGCTACAAAAAGGGGGTATTTTGATGAGTTTACTCGTACTGCCTTTGTATATTCCTGTTTTGATTTTTGCAACGTCGGCTATCGATACCAGCTCTATGTCGCTGGATTATAGCGGGCAGCTTGCCATCCTTGGTGCTATGTTACTTATTGCTATTATTAGCGCACCAATTGCCATATCGTCAGCTTTAAAAGTGAGTGTAAGTTAATGTGGAAATGGTTACATCCCTATGCTAAAGCAGAGCGTGCATATCAGTTATGCAATACGTTACTGCCTTATTTCGCCGTAGTTACTGTAGTTAGTATGATTGTTGGATGGGTTTGGGGGCTTGGTTTTGCACCTGCCGATTATCAACAAAAAGATAGCTACCGTATCATCTTTATTCATGTTCCTTCTGCCATTTTATCAATGGGTGCTTACTCATCAATGGCTATTGCCGCTATTGTTGCACTTGTATGGCAACTAAGAAATGCAGAGCTTGCGGTTATTGCTATAGCACCAGTAGGTGCTTGCGTGACTGCAATAGCGCTCATTACTGGCGCTGCCTGGGGTAAACCTATGTGGGGTGCTTGGTGGGTGTGGGATGCACGTTTAACCTCTGAGCTTATTTTATTATTTTTATATTTGGGTGTGCTTTCGCTATACCACGCATTTGAAGATAAGAAATCAGCAGGACGTGCCGCGTCTATTTTAGCCATTGTTGGGGTGATCAACTTACCAATCATTCACTTTTCGGTTGAATGGTGGAATACATTGCACCAAGGCGCAAGCATTACAAAGTTCAATACAAATGCAGTTGACCCAAGTATGTTTTGGCCACTTATGGTTAATATTTTAGCCTTTGCTGCTTTTGTAGGAACAGTGACTTTAATTCGTCTTAAAAATGAAATTTTGCAACGCGAAAAGCATCGACCGTGGGTGCGTACGTTGTTAAATAAGGGGTAATTATGCAGTTTGACTCTTTTTCTGATTTTATTGCAATGGGGGGCTATGGGTTTTATGTATGGCTTTCTTTTGGTACATGCGCACTTATTTTGCTTGGTATTTTAGTCAACTCTTTAAGAGATACCAAACGTATTATGGCTTCTGTAGAGCAACAAATAATACGTGAAGTGCGAATTAAAAAAGCTAAACAGGAACAAATCTCATGAATCCAAGACGTAAAAAGCGCTTATTGGTAATCATTGCCGTACTGTTTAGTATTGGTGGCTCAATTGGTTTAGTGCTCTACGCACTTCAAGAAAATATAAACTTATTTTATACGCCAAGTGAACTTATTGACGGTAAAGGCCCTAACAAAGAAAAGCCATATATAGGTCAAAAGTTACGTATTGGCGGCATGGTTGTTCCAGGTACTGTTAAGCGTAATGAACAAAGTTTACAAGTAAGCTTTAAGTTAATTGATACTGGCCCACTGGTAACAGTACGTTATCAAGGTATTTTGCCTGATTTATTTCGTGAAGGGCAAGGCATTGTAGCGCAAGGCGTATTAATTGAGCCTAACGTAATAGAAGCATTTGAAGTGCTTGCAAAGCATGATGAAGAATATATGCCTGCAGAAGTTGCAGAGGCAGTTAAAGGTATTAAGCACGAAAAACCAAAATACAACTTAGATAGTGGTAATTAGCTATGATCCCAGAAATTGGTTATTTTTCTTTAACGCTTGCCATGGTGCTAAGCGTTTTGCTGTGTATTTTTCCTCTTTGGGGTGCGCATACCGGTAATCTTCGATTGATGCGCGCGGCTCCATCTTTAGCAATAGGGCAATTTGCTTTTGTTTTAATCTCTTTTGCTGCACTTATTTATGCCAGTTTAACGGATGATTTTACCGTATCGTACGTAGCCTACCATTCAAGTAGTACATTGCCTTGGTATTATAAAATCACCTCTACCTGGGGCGGTCATGAAGGGGCCATTTTACTATGGCTTGTAATGCAAGCGGGTTGGACAGCGGTAGTTGCTGCACGCTCCAAATCATTACCTTGGGTATTACGTGCGCGTGTATTGGGTGTGCTTGGCTTTTTAGGTGTGGGTTTTATGATGTACACCTTGCTGCTTTCAAGCCCATTTGAGCGTTTACTGCCTTATTTTCCGGTCGAAGGACGTGATTTAAACCCGTTACTTCAAGATCCCGGTATGATTATTCATCCGCCATTACTGTACATGGGTTATGTAGGGCTGTCGGTTGCTTTCTCTTTTGCTATTGCGGCATTGTTAACAGGTAAACTTGATAACACATGGGCTAAATGGTCACGCCCGTGGACAATGACTGCATGGGGCTTTTTAACTCTAGGAATAACAATTGGTAGCTGGTGGGCGTATTCAGAACTTGGCTGGGGCGGCTGGTGGTTTTGGGATCCGGTTGAAAACGCCTCGCTTATGCCATGGCTTGTTGCAACTGCATTACTGCACTCTTTAAGCGTGACTGAAAAACGCGGTGTGTTTAAATCGTGGACGGTATTACTCGCAATTGCTGCATTCTCTTTAAGTTTGCTGGGTACGTTTATTGTGCGCTCGGGTATTATTGTATCGGTGCATGCTTTTGCAACAGACCCTGATAGAGGTTTATTTATTCTCGCCTTTTTCGGCATCGTTGTAGGCGGTGGCTTAGCATTGTATGCGCTACGAGTATCGCAAGTGCACAGCGAAGGTCGATACAAGCTTGTATCTCGCGAAGTGGCATTATGGCTCAATAATATATTTTTAGTGGTTGCTACATTAATCGTACTACTGGGTACGCTATTACCTATGGTTCATAAAGAAATGGGCTTAGGCAGTATTTCTATCGGTGAACCGTTTTTTAATAAAATGTTTGCAATAATTTTAGTGCCGTTCGCTATTTTGATGGGAATAGGACCATTTTTACGTTGGAAGCAAAACAAATGGGCCTTTTTGCAAAACAAAATATTAATGGGTGTCGTGTCGAGTGTCGTGATCACCTGTGCTTGGTTATTCTCTAGTTACGATTTAGTAAAACCACTTACGCTCTTAGCTACAACGCTTGCAGTTTGGATTGCTATATCAACAGGGATTGATATTTACACCAAAGCAGCTGTGCACGATACCTTAAAAGAAGGCTTAAAACGCTTAGGTGTAAGTTACTGGGCCATGGTGCTTGGTCATATTGGTATTGCGTTTGTTATTGCGGGCGTAACGCTTACATCTGCTTACTCAGTTGAGCGTGATGTATCAATGAAGCAAGGTGATACGGTACAGCTTAATCAATACGAATATCGCTTTGATGGTGTTAAAACTATTCGAGGGCCAAATTACAGCGGACATGCGGGTGTTGTCTCAGTGCTTAAAAATAATGAACTTGTAACCCAATTACATGCTGAAAAACGCAAGTACGATATAGGTATGCAGTTTATGACTGAGGCGGCAATAGATGCTGGCTTTACACGTGATTTATACTTAGCGCTGGGTGAGCAATTAAGCCAAGGTGCATGGTCACTTAGAATTTATCATAAGCCATTTGTTCGTTGGATGTGGATTGGTGGTGTACTTGTATCGTTAGCAGGATTTATGATCTTGTTTGATAAGCGGTATCGTACATCGACGAAAACAGCTCGAAGAGCAGCTGCGGAGAGTGTTTTATGAACCGCAAAGTTTTAGCTATTGCGCCGCTTTTGGTGTTTGCTTTTGTCTGCGTATTTTTATACCAGGGACTTTTTGCCAATCCTCGTGAAATTCAAACAGGGCGATTAGGACAAGAAATGCCTGCATTTAATTTACCTGATTTAATGCAAGATAATAAACAGTGGACTAACGAGTCGTTAAAAGGTGAAGTTTACTTATTAAATGTATGGGGTACTTGGTGCCCAACCTGTTTAGCTGAACTTGGCTATTTAACTAAGTTACGTGAGCAAGGCGTTAAAATTGTCGGCCTTTATTACGTACAAGGTTATGACGCAGATTTTGATGGCCCGTTTAATATGCAATCACTTCGCACTGAAGTAAGCGATATGCTAGAGCGCGCAGGCGACCCGTATCAATTTAATATTTTAGATTTGCACCGCACTTTGTCGTTGGATTTAGGGGTGTCGGGTGCGCCTGAAACATTTTTAGTCGATAAAAACGGCACTATTTTATTGCATCACACCGGTGATATAAACCCGCGAGTATGGCGAGCTAAATTTGCGCCAATTATGCAGGAGCTTAAATAATGAAGTGGTTATTACTTATTCTTAGCCTTTTTGTAAGCTTGGGAGTGTTTGCACAGCAAGATCGCTACCAATTTGATAATAACGAACAAGCAATATTGTTTGAAGAGTTGAACAAAGAGCTGCGTTGCCCTAAGTGTCAAAATCAGAATATTGCTGACTCAGACGCTGTTGTTGCTAAAGATTTACGCGATAAAGTACTTGTGTTGGTTAAAGAAGGTAAAAGCAAAGACGAAGTAATTGATTACATGATCGATCGCTTTGGTTATTTTGTTCATTACGACCCACCAGTTACACCAGCTACGTTAGTGTTGTGGGTGTTACCTGTATTAATCGTAATTATCGGCTTTGGTTTTATTGTTATTCGCCAGCGAAAAGCATCAGTAAAACAAACGTGGAGCAGTGACGACGAAATGCTGCTAGCGAAGCTAATCGATGAAAATAAACGTCAGGAGCAATGCTAAATGATTTTAATGTGGGCGTGTTTTGCTTTACTCACACTAGTTGCGCTTGGTTTTGTTATGCTACCTTTTTTAAAAAAAGAGCGTGTTCAAACAATTACTCATAACGCCAATGCTGAATTAATTAGTATTTATGAGCAGCGTTTAGTCGATTTGCAAACTGATTTAGATAATCAACGCATTGATAGCATAAACCATGCAGAATCAATCGTTGAATTAAAACGCCGTTTGTTGAACGAGCTATCACCAGAAAAATCACTAAACAGCAAAGGTAATAATCGTATTTTTGCTTTAACGGGTGGTGCATTTGTTCTTGCGCTCACAGGGATTTTTTATAGCTTTACGGGAAGTCAGCAGCAAATTTCGGCTTGGCATGACGCAATGGATAATCTAGCTGATTACGGTGAGCGTGCTGTAATGCAAAAAGGTGAGCCACTTAGTCAAAATGAGCTACAAGCTTTTGCACTGGCCCTTCGTACAAAGCTTAGCCGTTCGGGTGATGACGAAATTGCTTGGATGCTACTTGGCCGAGTGGCTATGTCGCTAAATGAGTTTGATATGGCGCAGCAATCATTTGATAAAGCATTGCGTATGAATCCTGATAATATGCAGGTACTTATTAGCTACAGCCAAGTTTTATTACTTGAAGGTAGCGAAGCTAATATGACCCGCGCGGCAGGCATGCTCTCAAAAGTATTAAAAGTTGAACCTACAAATTTAGATGCAATTTCATTACTCGCGCTGATTGCTTATGAACGTAAAGACTGGCCGCAAGCTAAAGCTGCATTTGAAGTTCTACTTGCGAGTATGGAAAAAAGTGATTCGCGCTATAGTATGATCTCCAAACGTATTGCTGATATTGAGCAGCAAATGCAAAGTGAAGGTTCTGTTATACCTGTAACAAACGGTGTGAGCACTATTACTGTTACCGTCGATATTGCAAAAGAGCTTATTGATAAACAACCAAAAAACGGCATTTTGTTTATATTTGCAAAAGCTGCAACTGGCTCTCCTATGCCGCTAGCTGCTGTTAAGCTAACTACCTATTCATTTCCAGTTACGGTTGAGTTGAGCGATAGTAGTGCTATGGTTGCAGGGCTTAACTTATCTAGTGCAGAGAATATTGTTATATCGGCTCGTATTTCTATAGATGACTCGGTTATGCCAAGTTCTGGGGAGCTTGAAGGGCATTCAGAGCCGTTAAAGCGTGAAAGTGTAAGTGACTACCAACTTCAAATTAATACATTAATACCTTAAGGACGTTAGATGTTAAAACATAGTTTCACATTTTTATGTTTATTGGTACTGGCCGGTTGTGCTCAGGTACCACAAAGCAAAGTAGATGATAGAGATCCGCTGCAAAGTATTAATCGCCCGCTGTATGACTTTAATATGGATGTACTAGATGCATACATATTACGTCCAGCCGCAGTCGGTTATATAACAGTAACGCCAGCACCTGTTCGACAAGGTGTTGTACATTTCACTGATAATATTACAGCACCAGTGGATATGATAAATGCTGGTTTACAGGGTAAAGCAGGAAATGCAGGCGTGAGCTTAGCGCGTTTTTTAGTTAACTCGACGGTGGGTATATTTGGTATTTTTGATGTTGCGAGCTCATTAGGTCTTGAAGTTGTAGATGAAGACTTTGGCCAAACTCTGGGTGTATGGGGCGTCGGTGATGGTGCTTATTTAATGCTCCCAGGTATGGGGCCAACGACTGCCCGTAATTTAACAGGTGATGTTGTTGATAATATCGCCTTGCCTAAAATAGCACTGACCACACCACAAACAATTTTAGTCTTTGTTTTAAAAGCCGTTGAAGCGCGAGCATCGTTAATCCCTCAAGAAGGTTTGCTGAATGATTCGCTCGACCCATATTTATTTGTTAAAGATATTTACTTTCAACGTCAAATATATGAACTATATGATGGTAATCCGCCAGTAAAAGAAGAGCCTGCGGATTTTGATGAAGATTTTCTAGAAAGTCTGTAATTAAAAAGCCACTTACAAAAACGCCAGCTAAATGCTGGCGTTTTTGTTTGCTATTTATATAGTTAACTTGAATTCTGGATAATAAATATATCTCGAGCAGCTATTTTCAGCGCTAACTACGTTGAATTTACTTGCAATAGGCCTGCTATTGACGCGTAAGTTCGCTTTGTTTTCACTGAAAATCTCTGGCTAGGGTCCGTTGACCTTTCAAGGTTGAATTTGCAGCAGTCTGTTTGGTATTTAGGCAAGGCAGAGCCTATGTAGTGTGGTTATTCCCCATAAATAGGCGATAACGCAGCATTAATACCAAAAAGACGCTGCCAAAGGGTTCTTCCTAGGGGCTATTTACTCTTTTTTACTCGGTTTTTACTTAGCCCACTAGGTTACAAATCTCGCGCCGCGATTAAATCGCCCCTAGATTGAACAAATTTCAATCCACAAAGTTCAACACGCCCTAGAGAAAAATAAATTTAAATATCATTATGATTCAATATATTAGTAAATATCTTAACCAGAGTTCAGGTTATTTATTTTTCGTTAACTATCAACTGCATTTGCTCGCTCACCCAACCAAGCGCTTCGTGATAGGCATCGGGCACTTTGCCTCCTAGATTTAGCTCCTTAGTCATTTCGTTTGCTGCTGGCCAATTAGCTTGCTCGTAATATTTTACTAGGTTTAAGTATTTAGCGAGTAGCCCTTCATTTTTGAGCAACGCCGCTTTTATTTCATCAGACAGCGGTAACTTACTCATTACGCTTTCCATGCTTTGATCTAAAATAGCATCCATTAATGACATCATACCGGTCAAAAAGGCCATGCCAGTATCTTTAAACTGTCCATGAGATATTGCGAGCAACTCGGCGAAGCGAGCACGAGTAAGTGACAACCGAAGCAGCTCTACGGGTTTATTAGCAGAGATTTGTGCTGCAAATAATAAAGAGAGTAGTTTTTTTATTTCATTTGCACCGAGTATGATAAGTGCTTGCTTAATAGTGTTTACTTCAGCGCGTTTTGCAAATGCAGCTGAATTAGAATAACGCAGCAATTTATATGATAAATTTACGTCGCGTTCAAATACATCCGTAATCTTTTGTAAATTGATTTCAACGCTTGAGGTTTCATAAAGTAACTCAGCTAATGCCATTTCAGATGGCGGTAATGCTTTGCTTTGAACCATTTCAGGCTTTGAAAAGAAAAACCCTTGAAAATAATCAAACCCGAGCTTTAAAGCTAAATTATACATTTCATGGGTTTCTACTTTTTCAGCAAGTAATTTGATATGCGGATATTGTTTTAAGTCAGCAATAATGTCGTGAATATTGTTGGTATCTAACGTTAAAAAGTCGATTTTAATAATATCGATAAATGGATAAAAATGCCGCCAAACTGGTTGGTGAGTATAATCGTCCAATGCCAGAGTGTAGCCTTTGCCTTTTAAATCTTTAACAATAGCGAGTAGACGCTTACCAGGCTGGATTGTTTCTAAAATTTCAACAACGATAGCGTCTTTACCAAGTATTGTTGGGTAACCTTTTAGCAGTGTTTCTAAAGTGAAATTTATATATGCTGGTTTATTGTCTGTTAAATCTTCTAGACCAAAGTTAAATTGGCTGCCTTCGATTAAGCGTGTTGTTGCTTCATCTCCATCTATGTTGGGAAATACGTTGTCTACACCATCACGAAATAAAAGCTCGTAACCAATAAGCTCTTTGTTGCGGTTTAAAATAGGCTGGCGTGCAGCATAAAAATACATAAACATTCCGTATGAGTAGAGATAGTAATTAGTGTAATAATATATGGTAAAACATTCAAAATAGCATTATGTAAATGTTTAGTATTAGGGCGTGTTGACCTGTGTAGATTGAAATTTGTTCAATCTAGGGGCGATTTAATCGCGGCGCGAGGTTTGTAACCTAGTGGGCTAAGTAAAAACCGAGCAACAAAGAGTTAATCGTCCCTAGAAAGAATAAGTAAAAACCGAGTAACAAAGAGTTAATCGTCCCTAGATCGAGCTCAAAGGGCAGCGCATGTTTGGCATTTATGCTGCGTTATCGCCTATTTATGGGGAATAACCACACTACATAGGCTCTGCCTTGCCCAAATACCAAACAGTCTGCTGCAAAATTAATCACGAAAGGTCAACACGCCCTAGTAAATTATACTTATAAACCAAGTGAATTATTAGGATAAATAGGGCTTTAAAATTATTTTCAATTTAAAAAAGTGAAGTTTATAAATTCATGTGTTGAATGAGGTGTAGCCAAGCTTAAGCGTTATATTTACATTTTATTTATCACACCCTTGTGGTTAAACACGTTTATCACTCCTTGAAGCGTTTTTGCTGAGCGTTACACATTGCTCTTTATTTTATAAAGAGTGGTAACTTTGTAATACGCTTTTCAAAAATTAACGGGATCTAATGGTTTGATTTAAAAGCGTACAACGTGAATGTTTTTAAATCAGAAAAGGCAACAAGTTGGAGATTTGCGTATTAGGCATGTTATAGTCATTACGAATAGCTTTTATCCTAATACTGTCTTTATTATAAAATATTAAGAGTCAATATTCGGATCAAAAGCCTGTTATTAATAATTGTGCGGAGGCTAATTTGGAAACAGGAATGATTATTTCACTGACGTTATACTTTGTTGTAATGTTGGGTATAGGACTATATGCATATAAACAATCTACGAGCGATGTTTCCGGCTATATGCTAGGAGGCAGGAATTTATCACCAAGTGTAGCTGCGCTTTCAGCTGGTGCTTCAGACATGAGTGGTTGGATATTAATGGGCCTACCTGGTGCAATGTTCGTAACTGGGTTTAGTAGTACGTGGATAGCAATTGGCTTAATTGCAGGTGCTTGGTTAAACTACTTTCTGGTAGCCCCTCGACTAAGAGTTTATACCGAAAAAGCAAATGACTCGATTACCATTCCAGATTACTTTTCTAATCGCTTTAATGATAAATCAAACTTATTACGTGTTGTTTCTGCTGTTGTGATTATTGTGTTCTTCACACTTTATACTTCTTCGGGAGTTGTTGCTGGCGGTAAATTATTTGAAAGCTCATTTGGCCTAAGCTATGAAATGGGTTTATACGTCACCACGGGTGTTGTTGTTTTGTATACTTTGTTTGGTGGATTTTTAGCTGTGAGCCTAACTGATTTTGTGCAAGGCTGTATCATGTTTATTGCGCTTATCTTAGTGCCTACTGTTGCCTACTCATTGCTAGAACAACCACTAGAATCGACCCTAAACAGTGTTAATCCAGATATGCTTAGTTGGATTGGTGCAGGCTCAACACTAGGTATTATTTCAGCAATGGCATGGGGATTAGGTTATTTTGGACAACCTCATATTATTGTCCGTTTTATGTCAGTACGCAGTGTTAAAGACATGCCAACGGCTCGTCGTATTGGTATGACATGGATGATTGTTGCCGCCGTTGGTGCTGTTGCTACAGGTATATTTGGTGCCGCATATACTTATGAAAATAACATTGTAGTGAAAGACCCTGAAACTATTTTCTTAATTCTTTCAGAGCTACTATTTCACCCTTTGATTGCTGGCTTTTTATTAGCTGCAATTTTAGCGGCTATTATGAGTACAATTTCTTCACAGTTATTAGTTAGTTCAAGCTCTTTGACAGAAGATTTATATAAAACATTTTTACGTAAAGATGCTAGCGATTTTGAATTGGTAACCGTTGGCCGAATTAGTGTAGCTATTGTGGCACTGTTCGCTATCTACTTAGCCTATGACCGAGATAGCTCTATTTTAGACTTAGTTAGTAATGCATGGGCAGGGTTTGGAGCTGCATTTGGTCCATTGGTGTTGTTTAGTCTTTATTGGAAACGTATGAACTTTGCTGGTGCTTTAGCCGGTATGCTGGTGGGTGCATTTACAGTACTTATTTGGATCTACGGTCCATTTACTATTGATGGCAAGAGCTTAAGTAGCTTTATGTATGAAATAGTACCTGGCTTTATTTTATCGAGTATTGCTATTGTCGCTGTAAGTTTAGTAACAAGTGAGCCTGCAGAAGATATAACAATATTATTTGATGAGGTAGAAAAAGAGCTTTAAATAGCTAATTTAAGTTGGATTAAGTGATAAAAAAGGGAGCAACTAAGTTGCTCCCTTTTTTATTTAATGCTTTTTTAGCTTACTTGTTTTTCGTCGCTATTTTTGATCGAAGCAACATTATCTGTTTTTTTACTTTTTTCTGAGACTTTAGCCGGCACAGGATCTTTTGCGCCTTTCAATACAGCCATAAAGTCATCTTTGCTCTTTGCTATTTCCAGGGCCAGTGACTCTATTTGTTGCTCACTTAACGGTACATCTACTTTTTCGAGCATTAGCTCAAGTGACTCTGCTATATCGAGCATTTTGTCATAGGCATCAGCTTCTTTTTTAGTAGTAAACGTCATGCGCTCAACTCCGTTTCGTTCTACAACATATTTAACAACAACAGCCATGATTTCTCCTGCAAGCTTGCGTGGCAATGTGGTTTATAAAAACCATTAGTTTACTGTTTTTATGTACAGTAATGGTTTGTGATGTAATTTGCAAGTTTCTCTTATTATTTTCAGTTCGTTCTAAATTTGACAAAAAACGGTAATTTTACTTTAGTTAAGCAATCACTTGTTTTACCCGCTGCATTACAGGATTTCGGATAGTAGTGATAATGCGCTTAGTTATTCTTTAAGTGACTAATTCTAGCACTTTATTTATTGAATGTTTCCTAAGCAAAATTTAAACAATGTTCGAACAGAATTCAAGGAAGCCAAAATGAAAATATTTAACAGCTTATTGCTTGTAAGTTTATTGTGTTTACTCCCTGCAACTAATATTTATGCTCAGTTATCTGAAATTACTCAACAGATACCGCAATTTGAAGCCATTAGTATAAATAAAGCAGATGCGAGTTTACTAACGAAATTACCAGGAATTGGCAATAAGAAAGCCGAGGCAATCGTTGAGTATAGAGATAAAAATGGTGAATTCACTTCTATAGATGATTTAACTAAAGTTAAGGGGATTGGTAAAAAGCTAATGACTAAGTTGGAGGGAAAAGTTAAGCTTTAAGTCCTATTAAACCGTATTGGCCTTTGACTAAATATATTTAATAATGTGTTAGTCGTGTTTGAGCTGTAAATAGGTTTTTTATTGTTAAACTAATAAGCATAAAGGGCGCTTAAGCGCCCTTATCATAATGTTTTAATGCTTCACTGAGATTTTTTTTAGCGAAGTTAATTTCTATTGGTGTTGTTAATAAGGGGTAGCAAAGTCCGCCAAGGATTAAAAATGGTATTAGGATCCAACCTTTAAATACTGTAAATATTAAAAATAGTGGGCTGAGTAACAACAATTTTATAATACGAAGCAATACGCGTTCAGAAGGTGAAAGCATCGTTAATGAATCAGCGATAACAGCTTGCCTGTCGCGTATTTTTAAATGCTTTAGTTCTGTAAGTTGACTAGAAAAAAAAGTAAACATAATGACTAAACCGTTCTTTTTAACATTAGGCGACCTGTTATTACGATAAAAAATGTAATAGCAAATAATCCAAATATAATTTCCATCCAAGCAGGCATACTCAAACCCGCAAACTGCCAATCTATATTTCCGCAATCACCCGTCGCTTGAAAAAAGTGAGGGATCCATTCATGCAAAGGCATAAACGACGGGAAGTTTGGCTCAAACTCGCAGCTAAATGCAAAAGGATCTGTGGTTGTTTGCATATCGATATGTTCGCGTGCGATTAAATAGCCCCAAATACTTGATACTCCCCAGATTGAATAGGCAATAACACGCGTTACTTTACTGTTTGGATTAATTGAGCCAACAATACCAGCTGCAAGCAATCCTAACACCGCAGTACGTTGATAAATACACATTATGCATGGCGCCAGCCCCATTTGGTATTGAAAGAATAGGGCAGTAACTTCAAGTAAAAAAACAATAGCGGTGAATAAAAGCCAGGGTGTACGTTGGGTGGGTAATTGCGCAAGCCAGTTCATAAAAATTCCACGTTTAAATAAAGCATTAGATTATGACTTAGGATAAAGTCTGCGGCAACAAAAAGGAAAGAAAGCGACCGAAGTAACTAAAATTAATGATCACTTGATACAACCCTAATTGACGCGGTGTGCTGTTCTACCAAGCCCCATTGATAACATAAGTCCTGCCATATCACTTTATAAGCCTATAGTAGGTACAGCTAAGGCCCACTGTAGCTAGCGCATGATATAGGGTAGTAGGATTAGGATGATAGTAGGATTAGGATGACACCCATTCTAATTATTAAGAATGAAATCAAGGCTGCAGAAGCATTGGGCAATAGGTGTCTGGTTGCATTTTGTAATAAGAGAACAGCTGAAATATTAATGACAAGTGTATCAGAAATCATTAATAGCGCTAAATCATTAACTAGGCAGGTTTCAGTTCAGTTGAAGTCCTTGCCTAACAAGAACCTAAATCAGGCGGCTAGCACTGTCGCACTTGTCACAAAATAGACGCAAAAACACCGCCAGCACGCCGCTGACTTGCGGTATTCATACATAGTTGTCCAGTGATGAGCCAGATTTTAATTTGATATGTTCTAATAGTTTGTTCAATTAAAAGTTATTATCATCCCTTTTATTGAGCCAAAAATCTTATGCTCTGCAGCAATCTTACCTTTGGTGTGTATGGTCACTTTGACTAATGTATATTACTTTACTTGTTAGTTGTGCATCGTCTGGTACAATCAGTCGGCTATTCATGTGAACAATAAGTTGTAGATTAATTCGAGTGGGAATTGAATGAGAATTTTTAAAGCCAAAAGTCCAGCAGGATTTGCTGAAGAATATATAGTTGAGTCTATTTGGAATGGTGATTTCCCTCCAGGTTCAATTCTACCTGCAGAACGGGAACTCTCAGAGTTAATTGGCGTAACAAGAACAACTTTACGTGAAGTATTACAACGTTTAGCACGTGATGGCTGGTTGACTATTCAACATGGTAAACCTACCAAAGTTAATAATTTTTGGGAAACATCTGGTTTAAATATTCTTGAGACCTTAGCGCGTTTAGATGAAGATAAAATGCCTGAGCTGACCGATCAACTTCTATCGGCAAGAACAAATATCAGTGCAATTTATACGCGTGCTGCAATTAAATTAAACCCAGAACGTGTGATTGAAATTTTATCACAAAGTGATGAATTAGAAGATACCGCTCAAGCCTTCTCTGATTACGATTACAAAGTGCATCACGAGCTGGCTGTTGCCGGTAACAATCGTATTTATGTATTAATACTAAATGGCTTTAGAGGCTTTTATTCAAAAATTGGTTGTCATTACTTTTCAGATGCAGGCACACGTGAACTTGCTCGCCAGTTTTATAAAGACCTAACGGTATTAGCGGAAAATAGAGAGCACGATGGTGCGATTTCGATGATGCGTAAATATGGACATCAAACAGGCGAAATTTGGCAGAGAATTCGTGGTGATATGCCATCGGATATAATGGACTAAACGCTTGAAAAAAACCTGCATTTGCAGGTTTTTTTGCATTTTAGATGTTTTAAATTATTGTTCGGTATTATCGATTGCGCACATCGTTAAATACGATTATCTTTTTTAAATATTTATATCTAATATACAGAATAATTATATATAGGTGCTATTGGTTTTTAACTTTTAGCGCCCATATATGTACCAGCATTGCAAAAGCAATTGATAACAAACTCAAAATATTTGGAGAATAAAATGGGTGTATTAGTAGGCCGCCAGGCACCAGACTTTACCGCTGCAGCTGTTCTTGGTAATGGTGAAATCGTAGATAGCTACAACCTTCATGAAACAATTAAAGGTAAAAAAGCAGTTATCTTCTTTTACCCACTAGATTTCACGTTTGTATGCCCTTCTGAACTTATTGCATTTGATAAGCGTTTTGAAGAGTTTCAAAAGCGTGGCGTAGAAGTAATTGGTGTTTCTATCGATTCACAATTCTCACATAACGCATGGCGTAACACGGCTGTTGCAGACGGCGGTATTGGTAAAGTTCAATACGCACTAGTTGCAGACGTTAAGCACGAGATTTGTAAAGCATACGACGTTGAGCATCCAGAAGCGGGTGTTGCATTTCGTGGTTCATTCTTAATCGACGAAGAAGGTAATGTACGTCACCAAGTAGTGAACGATTTACCACTAGGTCGTAACATCGATGAAATGCTTCGTATGGTTGACGCACTGACGTTCCACACTGAGCACGGTGAAGTATGCCCTGCTGGTTGGACTGAAGGTAAAAAAGGTATGGACGCAAGCCCTGAAGGCGTTGCTAAGTTCTTATCTGAAAATGAAGGCGATCTATAATTTAGCCTTTAATTTTAAATAAAAAAACCGCCAACTGGCGGTTTTTTATGTGTCTTTATTTAGAAAGATAAGCTTACTTTAGTATAGAAGTAACGGCCACGAGGATTGTGCACACCCGATGCATAACCGTATAAATCGCCATCTCCATCACCAATTGCAAATGGTGGTTCTTCATCAAATAAATTGTTAACACCGAGCGATATTTTAGCCGATTCAGTTATACGATATGAGGTTTGTAAATCAACCAATGTTTGTGAATCAATCATGCGTGATGTATTACTGTCAAAATCTAAATTACCGTCAAAGTCGATATCTGGCGTATCTTCAAATTCACCTACATAACTGATATTTACGTTGGTGTTAAACTCACCAATTTCCCAGTTAGTTGAGAAAATGAAGCGGTGTTCTGGGTAACCATATTCACCAGTGTAATCACGGCCATCTTTTTCAAACTTATCTTGATATGCCCACTCTAGATTAAATTTAAGTAAACCTAAGTCATCTAGAGAGTGATTATAGTTTGCTGAAACATCAACACCAGATACTTCCTGCGATGATAAGTTTTTAAATGTACTGTGTATTTTTTGTATTGTGCCCAAGCTTGCACCGCCAGTAGGCGCTAAACGAACACACACGGTACTATTTTGATTACCACATTCTGCAGCGTAAATAGGGCCAAATTCTTCTTCATCGATTTTGTTATCTTGAGTAATACTCCACACATCAACGCTTAAACCAAATTCCGCTGTAGGTGCCCAAATAAAGCCAACATTCCACGATTCAGACTCTTCTGGTTGTAAGTCTGCATTACCTGAAAACTCAATATTGTAATCGAGTGCGGTACAGTCTTTACCCGTTGCCTGACAGCGGTATGTGTCTACAAAAAACTGACTTTTTTGTGATGGGCCTAAGCCTATTTGTGCTAGTGACGGCGCTCTAAAGCCTTGTGCCCAAGAACCACGAACAGTTATTTCGTCAGTGGGTGCCCAACGCAAAGCTACTTTTGGATTTGTTGTTGTACCGAAGTCGCTATAGTCATCGTAGCGACCTGCTAATTGCAGCTCAAGGTTTTCAGCAAGCGGAATTGAAAACTCAACATAGGCTGCGTATTGCTCACGATCAGCAGATGCCGATACTGACTCTGTACCAAATATTAAACCGCGTTGAAATTGATCGTCAGGGATATCATTTACGTCTTCTTCACGATATTCAATACCCGCAGCCATCATCACTACATCATCACCGAAACTAAATGCTTCGCCAGTAATGTTGGCGTCAAAAGAAGTCATATGAGACTCACCACGACGCACTAAGCTGGTTGTGATTCTGTCAATCACTTCAGGATCGTTATATGTGCCACCGAATGGATTATAGTTACCCGCATCAATTTCTTGTTGTAAGAAATCGGTGCGTACCCAGCCTTGTGTACGATCGCCCGTTTGTAGTGATTTACTACGGCCTTTTTGTACTGCTGTCTCCCAGCTCCAATCGTTTATTTCACCTTTTAATCCAGCAACAAAGCGTAAGGTGTCTGACTCAATATTCCATTGGCGAGCGCCTGCATCTACTGTACGGTAACGACCAATTTTAATGTCTTCACCAAATGGATTATTTGGATGACTAGCAGGTACGGTTAATCCTGCATCTTCATCAAGTGGTGTTGGTGCACCTGCAGCTACAGAGCTATTATGCTGAACAGCCATTTCTAAAAAGCCAGTAATACCATTATCAAAGCGGTATTCAAATTGTGAAATAGCGCCTACACGCTCAGATGCAGGGGCAACATATCCATATGGGCCGTAATCAAATAAACAGCTGCCACTTGAAGTTGCATTTTCAGCAGGGCAGGCAGGGTCGATTGTTTTAACGCCATCCACGTAAAAGTAGCCTGGAAAACCACGAGATGAACGGAAATCTTCACCACCATACGGTGCTTGGTTTGCAGTGCCAAGACGGCCCATTTCGTCAGAAGAAAGGGATGTGTTTTTAAAATAATCGATAATAACTGATGCACTACTTTTTTCGCTCGTAGTACCCCAAACGAGACTTGCTGTTGTTTCTTCATAATTTGGACCATCTGTACCGCCATAGCCTAAATTAATCTCAACACCATCAATATCTTTCTTTAAAATAACGTTAACCACACCCGCTACTGCATCTGAACCATAGATAGCTGATGCACCATCTTTTAGTATATCAATGCGCTCAATAGCTGATACAGGAATACTATTTATATCTACAAATGAATTTGTAATGCCCTCAGCAAAGGCACTAATTGATACACGACGACCATTAATTAGTACCAGAGTTGCATCGGCACCTAAGCCTCTTAAGCTTACTGCCGCGGAACCGTTAGCGGTTGAATCTTGGTTGTTACCTCGGGTAGAGAAAGTACCGCTGCCCGCTACAGGCATTCTTTCTAGAAGTTGTTGCAGGTTGTCGTAACCCATATTTTCGATTTCAGCTCTACCGATTGACTGAACCGGAGAAGGTCCTTCTATATCTGAGCGCTTAATACGAGAACCAGTTACTTCAATACGTTCTACTTTTTTTACTTCTTCAGCGGCATAAGTTGTTGTTGTAAAACCTGCTGATAATGCGAGTGTTGCGCCCGCAATAATGCTTGGTGCAAATGCTATTGATTGCTTCATCCTTAAATCCTTGTTGATATTTTGTAAATTTATTTTATTTGTAAGCGTTCATATTAATATCATGTAAGTTAATTGTTGGCAATTGCTGAGGTTTTGATTTAAGTACTGACTAGACGCTTTTTTATCTGTCTAGGGCCTGTTTATCTTTCGAGGTTGAATTTGCAGCAGACTGTTTGGTATTTAGGCAAGGCAGAGCCTGTGTAGTGTGCTTATTCCCCATAAATAGGCGATAACGCAGCATAAATGCCAAACATGCGCTGCTCTTTGGGTTCGTCCTAGGGACGATTCACTCTTTGTTACCTACATGGCTCTAGGTAAAGGGCGTGAGCAGGACGCGGAAGCTTTGCTCTGTTTTTACTTAGCCCACTCGGTTACAAACCTCGCGCCGCGATTAAATCCCCCCTAGATTGAACAAATTTTAATCCTGAAAGGTCAACAGGCCCTATGGGCTGTGGAATTTTTAGATTAAGGGAAATCGGGGGGAGCTTGATAATTATCGCACAACTAAATAAAGCTATGCCTGACATAATATAAGATTTAAATAATTTATTTATACTTTGATTTTTATATTTATAAAATAAAAATGCCTAACAAGGTTAGGCATTAAAGTTATACTTTGTGTTTCATTAAGCGTTCTTTTTCACGAGACCAATCTTTGTTTTTCCCGTCGTCACGTTTGTCATGTAGCTTTTTACCCTTAGCTAAATGAAACTCAAGTTTTACCCAGCACTTTTTCCAGTACATAGCGGTGGCAATTAAAGAGTAGCCATCACGCTCTGTAGCGCCGAGTAAACGGTCAAGTTCGCGTCTACCTAATAGTAATTTACGATAACGTAACGGGTCGCAAATAACATGGGTCGATGCACTATTAAGTGGCTGAATTTGAGCGCCAAGTAAAAATGCTTCGCCATTTTTAAGATGAATATAAGTTTCTGTGATATTTACTTTACCAGCTCGAATACTTTTAACTTCCCAGCCTTGTAGTTCAACACCCGCTTCAAACTTATCGTGTAAAAAATACTCATGTCGCGCTTTTTTGTTTAGCGCGATGGTATTACTTGTCGATTTTGATGAATTTTTCTTAGCCATAGTGACCTATAATATACGTAATGTGAGATGTTTTACATCGATTTCTTTAATAATATTTTTAAAATTTAAGCCATATGAAAATTTGGGGAAACGCGCAAAGCTTGCTAAAATTCGGCCACACAGTTGGGAGCGAGTATGCCACAAATAGAAAAAAGTGCGCTGGTTATGTACAGCACTAAAGAGATGTTTGATCTAGTTAATGATGTAGAGGCTTATTCACAGTTTTTACCAAATTGCTCAGACTCAAAAATTATTTCACAGCACGATAATAACATGACCGCGAGTTTAGAAATATCCAAGGCGGGTATAAAAAAATGGTTTACCACAGAAAATACCTTTGTTGATGAGCAAACTGTATTGCTATGCCTTGTTGATGGCCCGTTTAAAATGCTAAAAGGGCGTTGGCACTTCCAAGAGCTTGATGTTAAAGCATGCAAAGTTCATTTAGAGCTAGAATTTGAATTTTCAAACAAATTAATCGAGCTTGCTTTTGGTAAAATATTTAATGATGTAGCCAAAAATATGGTGAGTGCATTTACTAATCGTGCAAAGCAAGTTTATGGGGTACGAGTATGATTAATGTTGAGGTGGTATTTGCGTTACCAACGACGGCAACGTGTTTATCAATTGACGTTATAGAAGGGACAACGGCAGAGCAGGCTGTTATCCAATCGGGCATTATAGAAAAATATCCAGAAATAGAGGCTACTTCATTAACTCTAGGTGTTTGGAATAGAACAGTTAAATTAAATCAAGAGCTTAAAAATGGTGATAGAGTTGAAATTTATCGTCCATTAATTGCAGATCCTAAAGATGCGCGCAGAAAACGCGCTGAAAAAGCAAAAGAAGAGGGGCGAGCAAACAAAGTGACAGGTGGGCGACCATTAGAACGCTAGTCTATAAATAAAAAAGTGAGCATGGCTCACTTTTTTATTAACGCATAACTGGAGTATTATTGCTCTAGTGGCGTATTGAAATTTTCTGGTTGATCGTAATCACCCGCAAGAGATACTAGTCTTTCGTTTTCAAACTTAATAACTAATGATTTTTGTTGCTCGTTTTTACGCCCTTTATTGAAGCTGTAAACATAACGCCATGTATTTTTGTCAAAGGCGTCTTCGGCAATCGGTTTACCTAGTACATAAATAACTTGCTCTCGAGTCATACTAACACGAAGTTTTTCAACATCAGATTGCTCTAAAAAGTTACCTTGAGGGATGTTGATTCTGTATACCCAGCTTGAGCAGCCCGCAGCTGTACTAAGAGTTAGAGCAACGATAAGCCAAAGAGAAAAAGTTTTTAACGACTGCATTGTTAGTTGTGATCCTTATTTTTTATAATCTGTATGATACCGATTAGTCACTGAAGGTAAAACCCTTTTAGCAATTGTTTTTTGTTAAGGGTGCAAAGGTAATGTTTTGACCATTGATAATGAAAAAAGTTTACAGTCAATTGAAGATAATAACGTTAAAAGTACTTCTACTTGGTACTTATACATAGTGCAAACACGTTTTGGGCATTGGTATACAGGAATTACCACAAATGTAGATAAGCGTATGATTACTCATCAAGTGGGTAAAGGTGCTAAAAACCTTAGGGGAAAAGGGCCACTATTGCTGGTCCATCAACAAAAAGTAGGCAGTAAAAGTGAAGCAAGCAAGTTGGAATATCAGATAAAGAAACTGACAAGAGCTAAAAAAGAAGCCTATGTATCAACTTTTAAACCAACGAGCGATACCTGAGCTAAATGCTTAATAAATGCCTCTACCATTGTTACTGTGTTGATATAAAGATGTATATTAATGTGCTCCATTGTGTCTTTTGCGGTGTGATTATAGCTATCATGCCCCATTCCAAAGTATACATAAGGTATGTTGTTACGAGCAAATGAGTAATGGTCGCTGGCTCTGTGCCAATCGATGTTTTGTGACCTAGTTAAGCGATTCATTTGTTTAGATGAATAGGCAGGTTTGAGATTTATGCCTATATTTTTTAAATCACTAAAAATAGGCTGCAGATGGGATTTTAACGAATAAGATGTTAATGCATATAAACGCTTATTTCGCTCTTTAACGCCAAGCATATCTAGATTTATATTCATAATAACATCTTTAGGATTAATTGATTCTGCAAAGTGGAGGCTGCCATACAAACCATTTTCTTCAGCATCTGTAAATACAAATACAAGCTCAAATGGAAGGGGGGTACGGTGTAATGACGCAGCTAAATATAGTACTGCAGCAACACCGCTTGCGTTATCATTGGCCCCCAGGTGAAGTTTCCCATTTCGTTTTCCTAAATGGTCATAATGTGCAGTAATAATAACCTTCGGTAGCTTTTTTGGTGACTGAGCGACGATATTAATACCTTCAGATTTCTTAAATAGGGTGGGTTTATAGGTAAAATATTGCTCAGTTACTTCTAAATCGAGTAAGGATAGCCTTTGCATTAAATATTCTCGGCTTAGTTTGGCCCCTTGTGAGGCTGTTTGTCTGCCCATTAGCTCATCACTTGCTAAATAATTAAAATCTTCGATTAATTGATTTTTAAGAGTATTGCAATGGCTGTTAGCGCTAGCTAACGCTATGATGAAAAATATGAGTCGTTTAATGGCCATCTAGCTTCCTTAGTTAATGAACGTAATATATTTAGTTTACTGCCATAGCGTTTTTTATAATATAAAAAATAGGTTTCTTTATTAGCTTGCTTAAGATGAAATTTGGCTTTTAAAATCGCCCAATTATAAGTACACGCGTGCTTGACCAAAATGCCTATCGTAAAGTAAGGGACTAAGTGTATACGTTTTTTATAATGCTTTAATGCATTAGCGTAATCAAATTATTAGGGCGTGTTGATCTTTGTGGATTGAAATTTGTTCAATCTAGGGGCGATTGAATCGCGGCGCGAGGTTTGTAACCTAGTGGGCTAAGTAAAAATCGAGCAACAAAGAGTTAATTGTCCCTAGAAAGAACCCAAAGGGCAGCGCATGTTTGGCATTTATGCTGCGTTATCGCCTATTTATGGGGAATAACCACACACCATAGGCTCTGCCTTGCCTAAATACCAAACAGTCTCCTGCAAAATTAATCACGAAAGGTCAGCACGCCCTAGTATTGAGTTTGAAGTTAATCGTTAAATATTTATTGCCTTTATACATAAAGATCGCTTCTTTGGAGGGATTGAAACTGCTGTCTATGCAGAAGTTAATGTGGCCAGTATTCGGGAATATGAACCTTTGAAAGCGCTTTTCAATATTTAACTATTCTGCTATGCGTCATTATAGATAACGCTAGGCAATTAGCATTTAAGTATTGTGAAGTGATGATTGTCGGTCCTGATTGATTCGATAGTAAAAAATCGATTATGTTTTGAGCTAACCTTATACACCGAATTCTGGCTCTTTAAATCATACCAACCCGCAAAAATACTTGATCAATTTGAGGGAATAAATCTGACGCTAACGGTGTTAAAAATTCTGATATAGAACTGTTTAATAACGGGGTTTTTGACTTGTTATCGACACAATTTTCTTACCTCAAAATAGATCACTTAATTAAGCGAATCGGTATGACTTCTAAGTTGATTGGTAAGATTATCACTTAGCTTGAAAACCTCATCAGGGGTCAATAGCGTGCATTCTAAATATTGCTTTTTGAATGAGTTTAATTGAGGGCTATTTGGCAGGAATTACATGCAAATAAAATAAATACCATACAAAACAGAAAATAAAAGCCATTGTTTTTAATAAAACACCTCCAAAAAACTACTTTAATAAGTGTAGTTACTATTTCTCTTGAAGGTGTTGTATGTATGTCACTAAAGGTATTTAACGATTCCTTTCAAAGGTGGCTACTAAGGTGTCAAGAGTTTGAGCACTGTTTGCTAAATCTCGGATTGCTTGCTCAGTGCTAATTTGCTCGCTCATTGCTTTGTCACTAATTTCGCTAATTTGTTCAATATTACGGCCCACACCAGCAACCACATTACTTTGTTGTTCAGTGGCTGTTGCAATTAGAGTTGCCATGTCATTCACTTGATTCGCGGTCTCAGTTATGGTTTCAAGCAACTCAACTGAGCTTTGCATTGCACCTACACTTTGCTGAGCTTTATCTTTAGATTGACTTATATCGTTAACGACATCATCAGAAATTCTTGTTAACTCTTCAATCATTGATTGAATTTCAGTCGTTGATTGCGAGGTGCGATTTGCAAGCGCGCGTACTTCATCAGCAACAACGGCAAAACCACGGCCATGTTCACCTGCACGGGCCGATTCAATAGCTGCATTAAGCGCTAATAAGTTTGTTTGCTCGGAGATCGCCCTGATAGAGTCAACAATACTTGCAATATCTACTGTTTTTTTAGAAAGCAGGGTAACTTGCTCGGTTATTCCATCAATATCGCTGGCAAGTGCTGAAATAGTCGTCTGGCTCTGCAATACTTGTTGATGGCTCTGCTCTGTGTTTTCACGACTGTTATCGGTTAGTTTTGCAGCTTTTGCAGCACTTTGGGCTATTTCTTGAACGGTCGCACCCATTTCGTTTATTGCAGCAGCAACAGAAATTGTTTGCTCTTTTTGATTATCAATAGCTAATGAGTTTCGTTGAGTCTGTTCAAACACATGGTCAGAGCTTGTTCTGATATCCCGACTTTCATTCGCAACTTGCTTAATGGCGGTTTCTATTTTATTGATAAATTGATTAAAACCGTCGCTTAAATAATTTAGTTCTGGTTGGCTTGATTCAGGGAGTCTATACGCTAAATTAGCGTCGCCAGAACCTAAGCGAGAAAAAAGTTCAGCCATTTTAGATAAAGGGGATGAAAGTGAACGCGCAAGTAAGTAACTTATTATACTGGCAACGAGCGCAGTAATAAGTGTAAAAGTAAAAATTTGCCACTGTAGTTTGTTAACGCTTGAAAATACTTCACTTTTAGGAACTTGAGCAACCACATATAAATCAGTGTTTTTGATAGGCGTTGCAGCAACAAGCGTCGGTTGCCCATTTAAGTTTATTTCTTCTAGCGCAAAGCTGGCACTACTTAGCAACTTACGATGCATATCAGATGCGTATAAGTCATCAATATTAACTTTAGCAACTTTACTGGCATCTTTGTGTAGTTGTATTAAACCGTGCTTATCTGCTATGAAAACATAGCCAGTTTTTTCTATTTTGAATTGCTGCAGCAGCTTTTGCATTTCGGTAATACTTTTTGCAAGGCCCGCTAAGCCAGTACCATTAGGCTGCTGATGATTAATGAACATTTTCACATCGTTGGCTGACTCTTGATAGATGCTAATAGAATAAGGTAGCTTTGATTGCTTAAACGCAAAAAACCAGCCATCGGCTGCATCGTTTTGTAAAACGCGTAAAAAGCCATTTTGATTCCAATATTGCGCAGTGTTTCTATTAGCCCAAGATGCAGTCGCTAAATCGTATTGATTAACTAAGCGATTTAACTCTTTAAGTAATAGAGCGTCGTTCTTGCTATCTGTTTGCGCCCATTGCAAAATAAATTCGTTTGATGAAAGTTGCTCGGCGGCTCCGATAAGAGTGTTTATTTCACCTCCAACATGATTACTTATAGTTTGTAATTTACTTGGTAGTTCAGACTCAATCATACGCTGTTCAATGATATCTTTAGAACTGTATACAGAGGTCAAGCCGATAAGTGCCGCAACGCAAATAGCAATGCTACTGCCTAAAACGGTGATTTTTTGAGTAATAGAAAGGTTTTGTAACATCATTATAGTAATTTATTTTTACAACTAAATAGATTGATATATTAGCACAATATTTGCTTTGGGCTAATCTGTGGCTAGGTAAATAAAAAAGCCCATATGTAAAACACATGGGCTTGGTTTCTAACAAGCGAAATTTTAAAGTTTAGGGTTATACAATTTTTTTCATTGCTGACATGTAACCACGTAATTTAGCACCTACTTTTTCAACAGGGTGTTCACGAAGAGCTGCATTGATTTTAATTAATGTTTGGTTATCAACTTGGTTGCTGTGCTCGCCAAGGCCTTTACCAATAATGTCGGTATCAACGCTTTTCATAAAATCTGCAAGTAATGGTAAACATGCATGGTTATATAAATAACAGCCGTACTCTGCAGTATCAGAGATAGTACGGTTCATCTCAAACAGCTTTTTACGCGCAATAGTATTAGCGATTAATGGTGTTTCGTGTAATGATTCGTAGTAGGCCGACTCTTCAATAATACCCGCTGCTGTCATGGTTTCAAAGGCAAGTTCAACACCTGCTTTAACCATTGCCACCATTAAAATACCGTTATCAAAAAACTCTTGTTCAGAAATCTCTACTTCGCCAGCTGGAGTTTTTTCAAAGTTAGTTTCAGCTGTTTCTGCGCGCCATTTAAGTAAGTTCACGTCATCGTTATTCCAGTCTTGCATCATAGTGCGTGAGAAAGTGCCGTCGATGATGTCATCTTGGTGCTTATTATAAAGCGGGCGCATAATCAGTTTTAGCTCTTCGCTTAGTTCAAACGCTTTTACTTTTGCAGGGTTTGAAAGGCGGTCAAGCATGTTGGTAACGCCGCCATACTTAAGTGCTTCGGTAATTACTTCCCAACCGTATTGAATTAGTTTTGACGCATAACCTGCATCAATGCCTTTTTCTATCATTTTATCAAAACATAAAATAGAGCCTGTTTGTAACATGCCACATAAAATGGTTTGCTCGCCCATTAAGTCAGACTTAACTTCAGCAATAAATGATGATTTAAGTACACCAGCACGATGTCCGCCAGTACCCGCTGCATACGCTTTAGCTTGTGCTAGACCATTACCTTGAGGATCATTTTCTGGGTGAACAGCAATTAGAGTTGGAACCCCAAAACCGCGTTTGTATTCTTCACGTACTTCACTACCTGGGCACTTAGGCGCAACCATGATTACGGTAATGTCTTCACGTACTTGCATGCCTTCTTCAACAATATTAAAGCCATGAGAGTAAGCAAGTGTGGAGTCTCTTTTCATAAGCGGCATAATGGCACTTACTACAGCGGTATGTTGTTTGTCTGGTGTTAAGTTAAGTACGACGTCTGCTGTGGGAATTAACTCTTCATAAGTACCAACAGTAAAGCCGTTTTCAGATGCATTTAAAAATGATTGGCGACGCTCAGAAATAGCTGATGCGCGTAATGTGTAAGAAACATCTAAACCAGAGTCGCGTAAGTTTAAACCTTGATTTAAACCTTGTGCGCCACAACCGACAATAACGAGCTTTTTACCTTTAAGTACGTCAACGCCATCGGCAAATTCGCCTGCGTCCATAAATTCACATTGCGCTAGTTGCGCTAATTGCTCGCGTAAAGGTAGGGTATTGAAATAATTCGCCATTGTTAATGTCCTATAAAGTCATGTTTGTTAGATGCGCAATGTTTACTGCGCTTACAAACACCATATGCAAAATCGTTACTTGCGTAAAATGATATATTTGAATTAAAGTGTTTCATAATATGAAATACAGGGTCTGGTATGGATCATAAACATTTAAACTACTTTTTAGCTTTAGCTAAAACACTCCACTTTGCACGCGCAAGTGAGCTTTGCCATATAAGTGCACCTACGCTGAGTCGCAACATCAAGTACTTGGAGCAAGAGGTGGGCGGGGCATTATTTATCCGTGATAACCGCAGTGTAAAATTAACGCGAGAAGGGGAGTTGTTTATTGATTACGCCACAGCAACGCTCGCTAATTGGCAGCGCTTTAAAGCAAATATAAAAGACCCTCAGCAGCATATTTATGGCAATGTGAGTATCTATTGCTCGGTTACCGCGTCTTATAGCTTTTTGCATCAAATATTGGAACAACTTCGTGCACAGCATCAGTATATAGAAATAACATTGAATACTGGCGATCCCGCTTTGGCTATCAATCGGGTACTTGATGGACATGAGTCAATGGCAATTGCCGCTAAACCAAGTAAATTACCAGCACAAATTGCCTTTGTAGAGATAGGTTATTCTCCATTATTATTTATTGGGCCAAAAATTCAGTGTCCAATCACCGAAAAATTAACACAATGCAATGATGATATTAATTGGTCTGAGCTTGAGTTTATCGTTCCCGAGCAAGGCTTTTCTCGCCAAAGGTTAGAGCATTGGTGGCGCAAAAATAATATTCACGGAAAAATTTATGCGCACGTTGCAGGGCATGAAGCAATGGTATCTATGGTGAGTCTAGGGCTCGGTGTTGCGATGGTGCCTAAAATAGTACTCGATAACAGTCCACTACAAGATAAAGTACAAATATTAACACCAAAAATGCAAGCACCGGATGGATTTGATATAGGTTTGGCTGTGTTAAAAAAGGAACTAAATGATCCTGCAATCAGTGCTTTATGGAATATTGCCCAGACGTTAGCTGCAAAAGCAATATAATACATCATGAATAAATAGGTCCAATAAATGGCTTTAGCCCAAGCCGTGTAATATTGTCTAATGCTAAAGATTTACTTATCAATTGTGCTGTATTGCTTACGTATTCTTCTCATCTTTAAACGTAAATGAAATAAAAAGTTAATAAATACGTATACAAATTGTGAATGATTGTAACCAGCTACAGCTAGTTCAAAACGAGTTTGCTATTATAAACAGCTTATTTATTTAAATTTTTGACATATTACTGATGCGGTTTAATTCTTTGATATTAAAAACCATACTTTATGCAACTCTAGTAGCTTGCTTTTCTGCCTATTCGCAGCAAAGCGATAGCCCCGAGGATGGTTTTAAAAATCAACATATAGCTACCGAGCAATGGCATTTAAGTTTGAGCGCTGGGATCGGCGTTATTACAAACCCTTTGCGCGGTGGTAATAACATTCCTTTAGTATTAATCCCGCAAGTTGCTTTTTATGCAGAGCAATGGTTTTTTGATAATGGTCGACTCGGGTATTCACTCGTACAAACTCCAAAGCATCATTTTAACTTTGTAAGTGAGTTAAATACAGAGTCTCGTTTTTTTATCAATTGGCACCCTAGAAATATATTTTCTTTATCCAGTAGTTCATTAAGTAATCAAGTCGTAGATGAAGGCAATTCTTCACCGGCAAAATACGCTAATATAAACGATGTACAAAAACGCCATATTACATTTGATGTTGGTGCTGCTTATCACTATGTAAAAAATGATGCGAATGTATTTTCTATTCAAGCATTACACGACATAACGAGTGTTTATAATGGAATACATGCTGCAATGCAGTGGCAACATCATACGCAAATAGGTCAACTTAAATTAAAACAGACGATGGGTATTAATTATAAATCGGCTGAGCTAAATAACTATTTTTATGGGTTGAAAGCAGGTGAAACTCAGTTTGGTAAAATAGACGTTGGTAGTAGTTGGCAGCCTTATGCTAAAATCGATGCCCGTTGGCCATTGAGTAAGGCTAACTCTCTTCGTTTTCATTTAGCCTATTATGACTATTCAGCTATGGATAGCAGTCCGCTCTTTGAACGTACTTATTCGATGACAGCCTTTATAGGATTAGATCATACGTTTTAATATGAAGTATTTAATGTTTATTGTGTTTACTGCGCTTGTGTTTAGTGGTCTTAGTACGACGCAGGCTGCGCCCTTTAGCGTTTCTCCTAAAGTATGTGTGGTTTCTGAGCAGCAAGAGTTTTGCGATCTTGATTTACAATTTAATTGGCGTTTAGATGAGATTGTTGATGCTTGTTTGTATCAGCAAAATGAGAAAATACATTGCTGGCAACAGCAACGTTCAGGGCAATTTAATTATAAAGCGCGTGTTCATGTAGAGACCATATACTCCTTAATCAATTCTCAGACGGGTGTGCTATTAGCAAAAACACAAGTTGAAGTGCAAAGCGCTCATGCTAAAAAAAATAAGCGCAGGCTTCGCTCACCGTGGAGCTTTTTTTAAATTAGGAGCAACCAATGCCAAAAATTCTACTTGTTGAAGATGATCTAGGCTTACAACAATTAACAAAAGATTATCTTGAACATAATAGTTTAGAGGTTGCTGTGTTAGATCGCGGTGATGAAGTATTGAATTACCTTGAAAATAATACAGTAGATTTAATTATTTTAGACGTTATGTTGCCAGGCAAAGATGGCTTTAGTGTGTGTCGTCAAGTCCGTGATAAATATACTTTACCGATTCTAATGCTTACAGCTAAAGGAGAGGATTTTGACCAAGTTCTTGGCTTGGAACTCGGCGCTGATGATTACGTTATAAAACCGGCAGAGCCGCGTGTACTGTTGGCCAGAATCAATGCATTATTACGCAGGGGGAAACCCATAGAAAGAGTAAATGACGAGTTGCAGTTTGGCGATTTAATAATTGATAAAACAAGCCGCATAGTTAAATTAAGTGATACCGAAATTACTCTTACATCCCATGAGTTTGAATTGCTTTGGTTACTAGCATCAAATGCTGGTGAAGTACTCAGTAGAGAGCATGTACATCAACATATGATAGGTCGTCAATACGATGGGCTTGATCGGACAGTTGACGTACGAGTATCTCGGATCCGCAAAAAACTAGGTGATAACAGCGATAAGCCGTATCGTATTAAAACGGTGTGGGGGCAAGGGTATTTATTTGTTTCTGATGCGTGGGATTTATAATTAATGTTTAGGGTTAATCGTCTTTAATGGGAAAATTGTTTGCAAGTTTGTATGTCTACATCATTGTTTCTTTATTCGTAGTCAGCGGTGTTATTGAACAACTGTGGCCATACGACGAATCGCAACAACAAGTACTATTAGATGACGAGTTTGGCCAATCGCTTTTGTTGCTTTCTCAAACACCAAATGGCTTGAAAAAACTAAAAAATAATTTTAAAAGCCATATTATTGCCCAGCACGATTTAATGCTACCTCAGCAGCAGCAAACGCAACTAACTAACAATCATTATCTCTACTTATATGATAAACAGCAACGCATTGTTTGGTATATACAATTAAATTCAACGGAGTTGCTACAAGTCGGTCCTATTGATGTTATCACGTCTGAACCTCCCTCTGTTTGGCCATACCTGTTATTGCTCATAGTTGTTGGTATTCCTGTCGGGCTTTGGAGTTTTTTACTCTGGCGCGATTTTTCGAAGTTACGACAATCGTGTGAGGCAGTGGAAGGTTTACAGGATTTTCAATTAACTAACACGTCTAAATCATTTTTTTTGCCTGTTACCGATACTTTAAAAGTAATGCAGCAGCGC
The DNA here is from genome assembly GCF_014905615.1 of Pseudoalteromonas aliena SW19. Classification (NCBI taxonomy): domain Bacteria; kingdom Pseudomonadati; phylum Pseudomonadota; class Gammaproteobacteria; order Alteromonadales; family Pseudoalteromonadaceae; genus Pseudoalteromonas; species Pseudoalteromonas aliena. The sequence goes on along the minus strand of NZ_AQGU01000026.1, from coordinate 186,531 downwards.
ATAACGTTCTTATTAACAGCACAACAAGAGCTCACTTCATCTGTTTCTCACGAATTTAGAACGCCACTGGCACGTTTAAAATTTGCCGTCGCCATACTACAAGACCAACTTCTGGATGAAAGAAATGATCAATACTTAACTAATATGCAAATGGATATTAGTGAATTAGAGTTGTTAGTTTCTGAAATGCTTGATTATGCGAGATTAGACTCCCAGCAACCGAGTTTACAACCGGCTAATTGTGACTTGGTCAAATTGGTTAAAACAAGTGTGGAAAAATTAAATTTTGATACACGAGTGGATCTTATTTATAGCTTACCAGATGAATTAAACTATAGATGCGATTGTCATTTTATGGCCAGAGCATTTCAAAATTTAATCGGTAATGCGCTTAAATATGCAACAAATCAAATAAAAATAACATTGCGAACTGAGCAGCACGCTATCGTCTTTATTGTTGAAGATGATGGGATGGGGATTGCTAAAACAGATCGGGAAAATGTATTTAAGCCTTTCACACGTCTAGATAAGAGTAGAGGTAAACAAACAGGGGGTTTTGGCCTTGGGCTTGCCATTGTATCTAAAATAGTCTCATGGCATCAAGGTGGATGTTGTGTTGAGGATTCGGCTCTTAATGGGGCTAAGTTCATTATTAGCTTACCTATAAACAAATAGGCTCTAATAAAAAGATAAAACGCCCGAAGGCGTTTTTTATGGTTGGAAACCAAAATCAACAAGTAGCAAAGTAATAGACCGTATACTTTTAAAAAAGTTTCTAATTATTTTATTTTTTGTCTAATAAGGGCATTAGCATTTGCTCTAGTCCATTGAGCTTTACTTCATACATCATCGCTAATTGACTCCCAAGCTTAGAGTCAGGAAATCCTTGTTGTTTAAACCAAACTAAATAAGGCTCGGGCAACATCAGTAATGGCCGGCCTGCGTATTTACCAAAAGGCATTTTTGTATTTATAGCAATTTTTAATTGTTTTGGATCCATTGGCTCATCTAAACATACAAAAGGAGCTTTAGTGTATGGCATTTAGAAGAGATAAAATAGGCTGTGACGGGCAAGAAACAGCCTATTGTATAAGGAGTAGGCCCTTACATTTAGGATTTTATATTGATTAATATGATCATGTGGAACATTAATTAGTCGATTGAAAATTAATTTATTGTTGGAACATAGATTCTTATTTAATCAATACTACAGTGTACCTGTTTTTTTTAGGGTTGTTTACTTAGCTTGTAAAGGAATGTAAATAGAGTTGCTTTTTTGTTTTTATTAATAATAAAGCCCTAGAACGAATTCATAGGGCCGTGCATGTTTGGTATTTATGCAGCCACTTTATTGCCCCATTTATGGGAGCAACCACATTATATAGGCTCTGCCTTGCCTAAATATCAAACAGTCTGCTGTAAATTCAATGTAGTTGATACTGATAGTAGCTACTTGAAATGGATTTATTATCCAGAGCTTAGGTTACTTAAATAGTTTCTGTTTTACATGCTCTGCAAAGCCGCTACCAGCCTCTAAGTAAAAGTTATAGGTTGAATGTACGCCCATATCTTCTAGTTCTTTTTGCTGATCGGGATAGTTTGCGATTGCTGTCACTTGACCGCTATATCCTGAAGCTTGTAGTTGCTCTAAAGCAAATATATTTTGCATATGTTTAGGCATTGCTAACATCACCATTTCTACGTGCGAATGGTTTACACGTTGCCAAAAATCCGGATCTGTCGCGTCTGCAATTAATACTTTGCGACCTTTATTTATATGTTTATCGACAACTTCTGGCTTTATGTCGATACCAGCGACTAAATTTGGGTGCGTCGCATTAATCGTTTCATAAGCACCTGTACCTATTCTTCCCATTCCAAAAATAACAATTTTTGTATCATTTAGATTTACTGGTAACTCTTCGGCTAAGCGGGTCTGGCTTTCAAACTTTAATAACCAATGTTCCACTTTCACATATAATTCGTTTGATCGTTTATTCAAAGGTGAGGCAATAACAAAAGTAATAGAAACAGCAATAGCCAATACAGCTAGCCACTCAGACGTAATCATTCCTGTTGTTGCTGCAACAGCGCAAACAATTAGGCCAAATTCACTGTAGTTAGCAAGGCTGAAAGCAGTAAGCAGGGATGTTCGTGCACGCAGTTTAAATATATTTGTAAACACGTAGTACAAGAGTGTTTTAATTGGCATTAATAAAACGAGGAGTAAGGCTATAAACAATGAGTTAGCAGTCAGCTCTGCATTGAGTCCAATACTTAAGAAAAACCCAACAAGGAGCACATCTTTTAAGTTAAGTAGTGATTTAGAAAGTTCGCTTGCTTTTTTATGCGGAGCGAACATCATCCCAACAATAAGGGCACCTAAGTCGCCTTTAAGTCCTGCAAATTCAAACGCGTTATAGCCAAGTACAAGTGCGAAGAAAAAACCGAATAATGGCAGTAGCTCACCGTGTTTAGAGCGATTTAGCACCCAATACATCACAGGGCGCAGTAATGGTAATGCAATAATGAGAGCCAATGCCCAAATATTTGGAACTTTACCTGTACTAATCGCTAAAAACATCACAGCAAAAATATCCTGCATAACTAAAATGCCAATAGCAATTTTACCGTGTAGACTTGCCATTTCACCACGTTCTTCAAGTACTTTTACTGCAAATACGGTACTTGAAAAACTAAGTGCAAAGCCAATCAGTAATGCACTTTGCCAACTTAAATCAACAAATAATGGTAGTGCAAATACCCCTAGGAGTAACATAAAGCCACTAAATAAAGCGCTGCTAAAAATGATATGCAGTGTAGCAGGGGCCCAAACTTGCGGTTTGATTAAGCTGCTTACTTTAAGCTTTAAACCGATACTAAACAGTAAAAGGGTGACGCCCAATGCAGCAATTGTATTAAGCAATTCGGTGCTTTTATAACCGGCTAAGTTAAGCGCAAATCCCGCTAGCAAAAAGCCAATAAGAGGAGGTAGTTTTAATTGATAAACGCCAAAACCACAAACAAATGCGGTAGCAAAATAAATTAGTTCCATAATTCTTAATTATCACTTCGTTTGGTATTGCAGTGTAGCGAATAATTTATCTCAATGAAAAGAAATATCGATATTAAAACAGGGGAAAGCTAAGTAATAGTCACTTAATTGCGTATAAAAAATGCACATCTAACGTGAATTTAACCGTAAATAGCGTTTAAATCACACTTTTTCACTGACAACCGCTTTTAAATATGGTTAAGATGCGATAACGAAGACGTTTAAGTTAGGGCAAACAACACATCAGCTCAACTTAAGGAGAAACACATGTTTAAAAGAATTTTAGCATCGGTTGGTATCGGTGCCGCAAAAGTAGATACTATTTTAGAAACTGAGCACTTACAACCGGGTCAACTATTTAATGCACAAATAGTGATCAGCGCTGGCGATGTTAGCCAAGAAATATCGGGCTTAGATTTACTACTGATGACTCGTGTAAAAGTAGCAGCAGAGGATGGCGATTACTTTACTAACCATGTAATCGATCAATGGCGAATTACAGATATTGGTACAATTGAACCTGGTGAAGTAAAAAACATCCCCTTTGAAGCACGCCTTCATTCAGAAACACCTATTACAGAAATTAACGCTGGCTATAACCAATCTCATGTATGGTTAGAAACAGGCCTTGATATTGATTTAGCGCTAGATCCTACTGATAAAGACCATTTACATGTATATCCAAATGAAGCGGTTAAAACATGTATGCAAGCAATGGAAAAACTAGGCTTTAGTTTGACCAAAGCGGATGTTGAAAAAGGTCACTTACGGGCTTCAACCTTTCAGTCAGTATCTGGGTGCTATCAAGAGCTTGAATACAAACCTAATAGCCGAAGCCTATTTGGTATTCAAGAAATTGAATTATCGTTTGTGCCAGAAGCGCATAAAACACATGTATTGATTGAGTTAGATCGAGCTTTTAGGGGCGATGGTTATATTGATTTAACAATAGAGCATGACCACGTAAACCTTTCGCAGTTATGTGATCAGCTAGAGCGTTTATTTAATTAAGTGCTAAATGAACCCGGCTTTGGCTGGGTTTTTTGTTTGCAGGGATCATGATGGAATTTAAATGTGAATCTTTTATAGCGCTTAATACACATACTTTATTTACTATTGTGCGAGGGCGTATTGAGGTGTTTGTAGTAGAGCAAATGTGCCCTTATCCTGAACTTGATGATAATGATACAGCAAATACAACCGTTCATATTTATCAAATGGATAAAAATAACTTATTAGCTTATGCACGTTGCTACGAAAAAAATGCTCAGTATAGTGCAATAGGAAGGGTGTTAGTCGCTAAAAGCGAACGTGGTAAAGGCGTTGCTAAAAGACTTGTTAACGAAGCTATAAATTGCTGCAAAGCAAATTGGCCTGAACGCGATATATACATAGGTGCACAAACTTATTTACTTGATTTTTATCGCTCACTGGGTTTTGAGGGTGTAAACGATGAATATTTAGAAGACGGTATTGCACATCATGACATGATTTTAAAACTGACAGATTAATAGCAACTTTATTAAAAACATGATCATTTTAGCGAATTTAATAATTCACTAACGTCGTTAAAAATTATTCGTATACGACTGCATGGATGCAGGAGATAGAGCAAGGCAGGGAGCAATGAGTGATAACAACTGCATGTCATGACTTCGTTTATTTGTCGCCATAATAGCTCACTAATTTAATGCAATTGGTATAACTCACTAAAAAGCCCGTAATTAAAAAAATTAATTACGGGCTTTTTAGTACAAATTTTAACAATAAATAATCGGTGTTATTTATTTTTTCTAGTGTTTAGTCTACGCGTTTGTTTTGCGTGATCGCTAAGTTCAGTTAAACCTAACTTGTCGTAGCTTTTTTCCATTATTTCAAGTGCTGGCTCTAAGTAACTACTTTGTGAGTAATGCTCAACAACAAACTTACCACGATTCGCCGCAGCCAAATAGGCTTCACGCTCGAAGTAATAAGTCGCTACTTTTAACTCATAGCGTGCCATACGATTTAAAAGCCATACTAAACGTCGTTTAGCCTCCGGTGCATAATCACTTTTTGGAAAGCGCTTAACCAGTGTTGATAAATCGGTAAATGCAACGCGTGTACGGTTTGCATCTCTATCAGCTCTATCTACACCAAAGTATTCTTGGAATGCATTTTTGTCGGCTTTGATGTTGATTAAACCACGCATGTAATACATGTAGTCAAGATCTTTATGATTTGGGTTTAAGCGTATAAAGCGATCGACTGTCGCTAATGCTTGTTCAGTATTACCTGATTGATAATGAGCATAAACTAAATCCATTTGTACTTGTTTAGAAAACGGGCCAAACGGATAACGTGAATCTATTGCACTTAAAAGCTCTATTGCACGCGCGTACAAACCAGAATCTAGCGTTTCTTTAGCATCTTCATACAAAGCTTGTGCCGATCTATTTGGTACACGTTGAATATCTTCTTGGTCAGGAGCAGACGAACAAGCACCTAAACTAAGTACAGAAACTGAAAAAACAATGGCAAATGCACGTTTCCCTATTTTATTTATCATTTTATTTGTTACCTTCGATGTCTTCGGCTAGGCCAAGTCGGTAAAACCGAGTAAACTATGCGTATTATATTATGCTTTTATTAAAAGCGATTCTAACCCAGTCGAGCAAAGCTTGCACTGGTAAATTGGGTAAAGTTACTAATGTCAGAGCAAATTTCTCTTCAAGCCGAGGTTCCAACCGACTTAGGTGGTAAACGTCTAGACCAAGTATTAGCACAATTGTTCCCTGATTATTCACGTTCACGTATAAAAACATGGATTTTGGATGATAAAATAACCGTTGATGGTGAAATATTAAACACTCCGCGTACTAAGTTACTCGGTGGTGAGCTTCTTAATATCGAAACAACCATTGAAGCACCACGCGAATACGAAGCACAAAACATAAAATTAAACATCGTTTATGAAGACGATCATATTTTAGTAATCAATAAGCCAATGGGCCTTGTTGTTCACCCTGGTGCAGGTAATCCAGATGGGACTGTGCTAAATGCGCTTTTACATCACCATCCTGAAATTATTAATGTGCCACGTGCAGGTATAGTGCATCGATTAGATAAAGATACAACCGGACTTATGGTTGTTGCAAAAACGATTCCAGCGCAAACACATTTAGTTACAGCACTGCAAAAGCGTGAAAACTTTACGCGTGAATATGAAGCACTGTGTAATGGCACAATGACAGCGGGTGGTATGGTTGAAAAACCAATTGGCCGCCATGCAACGCAAAGAACGCACATGGCTGTTCACGAACTTGGCAAACCGGCTATTACACATTACCGTGTTGCCGAAAAATTCCGTGCTCATACTCGTTTACGTCTGCGTCTAGAAACAGGTCGTACACATCAAATTCGTGTACACATGGCTCACTTAAATCACCCACTAATTGGTGATCAGTCTTATGGCGGCCGCCCGCGCCCACCAAAAGGTGCAACACCGCAATTGTTTGAGTTACTTCGCAGCTTTAGACGCCAAGCTTTACATGCAGTAAAGCTAAGCATTGCTCACCCTATTACTGGTGAAATGATGACATGGCAAGCGCCTATCCCTGATGATATGGTCGCCATGACACACGCTCTACGCGAAGATACTAAAGCAAACCCAGACATCGATAGATAATGAATGTGTTATCAGCACCATGGAAAAACCTTCATACTGTAGGAACGTTGAGTACTACACGTGAAGGTGGTGTATCAAAAGCTCCCTTTAGAAGTTTAAATGTAGGGCTCCATGTTGGTGATAATAAAGGGCATGTATTAAAAAATCGTTCATTATTAAATGAACACACACCTAAACCTGCAGTGTGGCTAAATCAAGTGCATAGCGCCGATGTTGTTATTGTTGATAAGCACTTTGACGTTAATGAGCAACGTGATGCGGATGCACTTTATACTCAGCTATTAAACCAGCCGTTAGCGATAATGACAGCCGACTGTTTACCTATTTTGCTAACAAGCAGCGATGGTAGGGAAGTCGCCGCCATTCATGGTGGCTGGCGAGGGTTGGAGCAGGGCATTGTTAAAAACGTATTAGAGTGCTTTAGCGCAAAATATGAAAATATACATGCGTGGCTAGGACCTGCTATTGGTCCCAGTCAATTTGAAGTGGGGGCTGAGGTGTTAGAACTGTTTGAAAAACGCTCCCCATTGCTTACTAGCGCGTTTACATTGCAAGCGAATAATAAGTACCTTGCTGATATTTATGCAATCGCACGTATCTTGCTCTCGCAATGCTGCATCAAAAATATCACTGGTGGTGAGTACTGTACAGTGACCCAGCATGATTTATTTTTTTCTTATCGACGCGATTCAAAAACAGGGCGTATGGCAAGTTTGATCTGGCGCAAATAATTACTTGTTATAATGATTATATTTTCCTCAGCACCTTGAACAAACCGCACCGCATACCCATTAATTAGGTAATTCGTTATTTATTTAATAGGTAAACCCTGATGCGTTTAGATCGATTCACTAGTAAATTTCAATCAGCGCTTTCTGATGCGCAATCGCTAGCCCTCGGCCGCGATCATCAATTTATTGAACCTGTGCATCTAATGTATTCGCTACTACAGCAAAGTGGTTCTAGTGTACGTGCATTATTTGCACAAACAGGTGTTAGTGCCGACGAACTAAATACTAAACTTTCCCAAGAAATAGAAAAATTATTTAAAGTAGAAGGCGTAGGTGGCGATGTGCAGCTATCAAACAATATGGCTTCACTTATTAACTTATGTGACAAGTACGCGCAAAAACGCAAAGACAAATATATTTCAAGTGAGTTATTTGTGCTTGCTGCATGTGATGATAAAGGTCCGCTTGGCGATATATTTAGATCGTTAAATATTACGTCTACTAAAATTGAAAGTGCGATTAAAGCGATTCGCGGTGGTCAAAAAGTTGACGATCCAAATGCAGAAGAAACACGTCAAGCACTTGAAAAATACACTATTGATTTAACCGAGCGAGCAGAGCAAGGTAAACTTGATCCTGTTATTGGTCGTGATGATGAAATTCGCCGGACAATTCAGGTACTGCAGCGTAGAACAAAAAACAATCCCGTATTAATCGGTGAGCCAGGTGTTGGTAAAACAGCAATAGCCGAAGGCTTAGCACAGCGCATTATTAATGGTGAAGTGCCTGAAGGATTAAAAAATAAACGTGTATTGTCGTTAGATTTAGGTTCGCTGGTGGCTGGTGCCAAGTATCGCGGCGAATTTGAAGAGCGTTTAAAATCAGTACTGAATGAGTTAGCTAAAGAAGAAGGCCAAGTCATTTTATTTATTGATGAAATTCATACTATTGTAGGCGCTGGTAAAAGTGACGGCGCAATGGATGCGGGCAATATGTTAAAACCAGCGTTAGCGCGCGGTGAGTTACATTGCGTAGGAGCAACGACCCTTGATGAGTATCGTAAATACATAGAAAAAGACGCAGCCCTTGAACGTCGTTTTCAAAAAGTACTTATTGAAGAGCCATCGGTAGAAGATACCATTGCAATATTGCGAGGCTTAAAAGAGCGCTATGAGCTACATCACTCAGTAGAGATCACCGATCCAGCGATTGTGGCAGCAGCGCAGCTATCTCATCGTTATATTAGTGACCGTCAGTTACCAGATAAAGCCATTGATTTAATAGATGAAGCAGGCTCTTCAATCCGACTACAAATTGATTCAAAACCAGAGTCGTTAGATAAGCTTGAGCGCCGTATTATCCAACTAAAGTTAGAAGATAATGCACTAGCTAAAGAAAAAGACGAAGCAAGCCAAAAGCGCCGTAGTGAAATGCAAGAGTTGATCACTGATCTTGACGCACAATATCGTGAGTTAGATGAAATATGGAATGCTGAAAAAGCATCGCTTCAAGGTACGCAAGTAATTAAAGCAGAGCTTGAGCAAGCTAGACTAGATTTAGATGTAGCGCGAAGGGCAAGCGATTTGCAGCGTATGTCTGAGCTGCAATATGGACGTATTCCAGAGCTTGAGCGAAAGCTCGACTTAGCATCACAAGCAGAGATGCAAGAAATGACTCTGCTTAAAAATCAGGTTGGCGAGGACGAAATAGCAGAAATACTATCGCGTTGGACCGGCATTCCTGTTGCAAGAATGCTTCAAGGTGAGCGTGAAAAACTACTGCAAATGGAAGAAAAACTGCACAGTAAAGTGATAGGGCAAGATGAAGCGGTGGTTGCTGTTTCTAACGCAATACGTCGCTCTCGTGCAGGGCTTGCTGATCCTAATCGTCCTATTGGTTCTTTCTTGTTTTTAGGCCCAACAGGTGTGGGTAAAACAGAGCTGACAAAAGCACTGGCTGGTTTTATGTTTGATACCGAAGATGCCATGGTGCGTATTGACATGTCTGAGTTTATGGAAAAACATTCAGTTGCTCGTTTAGTCGGTGCACCTCCAGGTTATGTGGGATACGAAGAGGGGGGTTATTTAACAGAAGCCGTTCGCCGTAAACCTTACTCCGTGATATTGCTGGATGAAATTGAAAAAGCACATCCGGATGTATTTAATATTTTACTACAAGTATTAGATGATGGTCGCCTAACCGACGGACAAGGTAGAACCGTTGATTTTAAAAATACCGTTATTATTATGACTTCAAATTTAGGCTCAGATATTATTCAAGAACAAGCGGGTAACAATGATTATACAACGCTTAAATCTAAAGTGATGGAGGTATTAATTAATGAGTTTAGACCTGAGTTTATTAACCGTATAGACGAAACGGTCGTGTTCCATCCGTTAGCTAACGAGCACATTAAAGAAATAGCAGACATTCAGTTGATGAAATTACGTGAACGTTTAACTGAAATGGGTTACTTACTCGAAATAAGTGATTCAGCACTTGAGCGTATTGCTGCAAGTGGTTTTGATCCTGTGTATGGTGCGCGACCTCTGAAACGTGCTATTCAGCAAACAATCGAAAATCCGCTAGCCCAAAAGTTACTAAATGGGGATTATGTCCCAGGCAGCATTATTGTCATTGATTCTGATGAAAGTGGACTTGTTTTTTCTAATCGGTAATTAATACCAATCGGTATAAGTATTTGAAGAATTTAAGCCGATTAGCGTAAAAAAGCCGGATAGTGCCGTAATTCTATAAATTTAGAATCGCACTATCCGGCTTTTATCTAAGAATGATTAAAAAGTAGCAATAACTTTTACTTTATCGCTCACTTTAGCACTATCTATATAACCAATTGCATCTTTGTTAGCTGCAACAAAGTCAATAACAGCTTGATCACTGTCTAATTTTCCTGGAGGAGTACCCTTACCAGTAAATACAAGTTTAGACCAATACGCATTAATCTGGCTACTTGATTTACCAACGACCTTATCATTGAACTCATCAGCAACAGCAGTACCATTTTGATCAACAGGGCTAACTTTTGTACCATTGTCGAAAGATTTATTTTTACCTAAATAAATTTTCTTTATAGCATCAATATCAATTGTGCTCGTATTACTTGGATTAATAATAACCGCGACTTCTGCAAATGCACTTACAGAGCACAGTGATAATACACCTGCTAACATTAATTTTTTCATTATTCGCTCCAATTAAAATACTAAATCAACACCAAATGCAATTACATCAGTGTCTGTATTGGTTAAATCATTTTCATAGCGACTTAAATCAATTTTAAATGCTGCTGAAGGGTGAAAATCATAACGCGTACCAATTGTATATACATTGCTTTGTGATTTACTACCATCTAAAGCACTGTTTAGAGCAGTGTTTAGAGGAGGGATCGCTTGGATTTGATTGAAACGAGATGATTCATGTTTATCGTCATTATCTTCATAGGTGAAGTGTACAATTACATCATCCATTCTGTAGCCAACAGAAGCGTAATACTGAGTCTGTTTAGCTAAAAAGCTATTTTCAACTTCAAATTGGGTATACTCGGCATCAAATAACACGTTGTTATAATCAATTGAAAAACCAATGCCAATAAATGTGCCATTGTCTTCATTAATAGCAAGATCATCAGCTTGTGCTGTTAGCCCACTTTGACGCAATACGTTTTCAAGTGCATTTATTTGAGCCCCCGTCAAATCATTTGGATCATTTTGACCAAGCGCTATTGATGTGTCGGCTACTAAATAAGCAGCACGTGCACTAAACCAGTCGTATGATAATGTCCAGTTGATACCGACGATATCATTTAGTTCAGCTTTATCTTTGTAAGTGATGGCTTCAATTTCACCATCGAAGCTACCATAAATGACTTGTACTGTAGAATCCCAGTCACCAAGTTGCGAATTATAAAGTAAGCTTAATCCTTCATAAGTAGAAAATGGGATGCTGTATACTGATTCAGGTGGACGTACCCAACGGTATGCATAACCTACATCAATAAAGTCAGAATAACGGTAAAAAGGCACACGCATTTTACCAGCGCTTAATTGTAACTCATCATTAAATTCATAAGTTAAGTAAGCCCACTCAAATTCGGCATCAAAATCATTATTACCACGAGCTACAATTTGCGCTGTTGCACTTAGTTTTTCTTGTAAATCGGCGGATATTTGCAGTGCAAACACACTTTCATTTTTAAATGAAATGTCATCATCATAGCCATAACGACCACGATCATCTTCGAGACTTTTTCCGCCAACTATTGATGCAAAGCCATTAATTCTTACTTCAGCATTAGCATAACTCGTTGCTAGTGCTGCACATATTGCTACTGCTACAGATAGCTTTTTCATATGTAGTTCCTATTTATTATTAAGTGTTGATTCCTTATGCATTATAGAGTTAAAACAATAATTATCTAATAAATAAGCTAATTTATTTTTTAGTACTATGGAAATAAATGGATAATCACTGAGCAAATAAGTGAAAACGTATGTGTGCATTTTAAGTTTTTGTACGCCAATTGAAATTATTAATACATTTATTCACAATAATGTCATACAATACCCTTCCAGAGGAAAGATGCTTTTAGCGTCTTTTTTTATGCCTGAAATTTATATTATCTAAATATAAACGCATAACCAATCACACGGTATCCTTTGGAGAACATTTTGAAATTACGCAACCTCTCACAGTTAAGTCTCGCAATACTTGCTGCACTAACAGCCTCTGTAAATGCTGAAGAAACCAAAACAACAGCAAAACAAGATGCATTTGAAAAAATCGAAGTAACAGCTCGTAAACGTACTGAAAGCTTATTTGAATCTCCAACCGCTATTACATCAATTGGTGCAAACCTAATAGATAAAGCCAATATGAGTAACCTAGAAGATATTGGCAAATATGTACCTAACTTAAATATCACGCGTTACGGCGTGGGTAATTCTGCTCATGCTTCTGTATTTATTCGTGGTATTGGTCTGCAAGATCACATTATTACAACGGATCCTGGTGTAGGTGTTTATTTAGATGGTGTTTATTTAGGCCGCCAAATGGGCTCTAACCTATCATTACCGAACGTTGAACGCGTTGAAATTTTACGTGGACCACAAGGTACGCTATACGGGCGAAATACACTCGGTGGTGCTGTAAACGTAATAACAAAACAGCCAGGTGATGAGGGGATTATTACCACAACCGCAAAAGTAGGTAGCCGTGGTCGTATTGCTGGTGATGTATATTTTAATAACACATTAACAGATGATTTAAGTATGTCTGCAAGTGCAGCTTACAAAACACGTGATGGTGTAGGTAAAGCGGTAAACCTTGCTAATCCAGAAAAAGAAATAGGTGAAGAAGAAGAGCTTAGTGGCCGCGTTGCACTTAAGTGGCAAGCAAATAGCGACTTGGCATTTACATTCTCTTTAGATGGTGTTGATAACGAGTCAGGCCAATCGCCATATACAATTGAATTAACTGAGCCACTGGACCCTAATAACGTTTTCAATGGTGACTTTCCATTACTAACGCAAGATTTAATTCCATCAAACCCTGATGATTTAGGCACAACGGTTGCCGGTATTGAATCAACATCTTACTCGGGTTGGGGCACATCATTCACGGCTGATTGGGCTATTAATGATACATACACGGCAAAATTTATCTCAAGTTACCGTACTTCAGAATACGAAGGTGGACTTGATGATGACGCTTCACCACTTAATTTATCAGAGTTTCCAGAAGAAGGCGGCGCAGATCAGTATTCTTTTGAAGTACAGTTAAACGCGACGTTTGATAATATGGATTTTGTATCAGGTCTTTATTTCTTTAATGAAGACGGCTTTACACGTTCTGGTCCATTTGTATTTAGCCCATTCAATACACCAAATGGTTTATTAAATGATGGCGTAACACCATCATTTGGTGGTTACGGTAGTTTTGAAATAAACCAAGAAACTAACTCTTACGCAGCTTATATCAATGCAAGCTACGACTTAACTGATGACTTAACGCTTGGTGGTGGTTTGCGTTACTCTCAGGATGAGAAAGATGCGAATGCTATTTTCCCATCATTTCCTGCACGTAAATACGTAACTGCAGATTTTGACGCTATAACATGGGATATTAACGCATCATATCAGCTCAGTAGTAATATGAATGTGTATGGTCAAATTCAAAAAGGCTATCAAACTGGTGGTTTTCCACCGCGTCCATTTGGTGGCCCAGATCAATTTACTTCTTTTGATGAAACGAAAGCGGTTAACTACGAGATTGGTTTAAAAGGGCAAGTGCATGAAAATGTATCTATGATGCTTGCTGTATTTGTTACCGATTACACTGATTTAGCACTGCCATTCTCAGATCCTACTGCGGGTGGCGGCTTTGTAACTATTGTAGAAAATGCCGGCCAATCTAAAGCGCAAGGTATTGAGCTTGAAACAACGGTTGCTATCACAGATGACTTCACTATTCGCAGCGCTGTAGGTTATCTTGATTCTGAAATTACTGATGTTGCACAAGGTGTACAAGGCATTGGCAAAGGCGATTCACCCGCTTTAACTCCACGCTGGACTGTAATGGTTGCTCCATCTTACTTTATGGATTTAAGCAATGGCGGCACTTTGGCGTTAAATGCTAATTACTCATACCGTAGTGATATGCAAGGACAGTCGGTTTATAACCAAAGTGAAACAATCGATTCTCGTGAATTAGTGGGTTTTAATATCTCTTACACTAACCCGTATGGCGATATGGAAGTAACGCTTTATGGTGAGAACGTATTAAATGAAGTGTACGACGTAGGCCGTTTACAGCAATCAGGTTTTGTTGGTGTAATGCGCAGTAATGACCGAAGTGAATTTGGCTTAAAATTCAAAAAAGACTTTGAATTATAAATAATATCAATAGCGTTAAATTAGAGGTTTCTAGCTTTTTATAAAAGCCTCATTAAGCGCTATTTTAGTCGTTAAAATCGAAGTACTTTAATAGCGCTGCGATTAAACAAAAAAGGTAAGCCTAGGCTTACCTTTTTTATTAAAAGTAGGAAGATTAACCTTCTTTGTGAGCTTGACGAGCTTGTTCAATTTCGTCAGCAATTTCTTGTGCTTTTTGCTTTGTTTTTTCAGTTAATTCGCCAGCGGCTTCTTTACTTTTTACCCATGCCTCAACAGCAATTTCTTTGCCATCATCGTACATGTCTAGGCCCATAGCTTTACTTTGTTCTAATAGTTCATTTAACGACTCATCATTTTTTAAATCGTTTGTAGTCTCTTTTACATCATCCCACGCATCACCAAGCTTTTCTTGCATTTGCGCGCTTTTTTCTTTTGCATCTTCTTTTACTTCATTGGCGTCTTCACAACCAGTTAACGTAATTAAGGTGCCCAATAAAGCTAAACCTGCTAATTTGTTCATGTGTTATTCCCTTTAAAGACTAATTATTAATTCAGGGCTAATTGTAAAACAATGAAAATGAACGTACTCGGAACAGAACGATTAAATTTAAAATTAATGCATGAAGGCGCAGGCCCACAGCTATACGAACAAACATGTTGGGGGCTATGGGAGATAACAATAAAACAAAGTAATGTTTTTATTGGCTACATACTTGTAAAGCCAATGGACTTATTTAGTGAATTACCTGATTTTAGTGATATTGAAATTGGTTGGCGTTTAAAGCAAGAAAGCTGGGGAAACGGCTATGCTACAGAAGCTGCCAACCTCATGTTTAATGAAATAGCGAAGCAGCCAGATATAAAAAAAATTAGTGCGACAGCGAATAAAAACAATCAAGCTTCTATTAAGGTGATGGAGAAACTAGGCATGCAATTTATTAAAAATTATATACAAAAAGAAGAAAGTGGCGATGTGCCTTCAGTGCATTATTCAAAATGTATAAATTAACAAATTGTGTGATGATTACTTGGTATTTAAAAGCAGATTGCTATAAACAATAATTTAAGGATGTTCGATGGGACTATTTTTATCTAGAAGTACGCTTATCGCTAAAAGCGTATTTATTTTACAACTCAGTGTGTTTAATCTCGCAGCAAAGCCATTATCTCAAAGTGCTGTAGCAATGCCTGATGCATTTAGTGCAGATGCCGCTAAGAGTATTTTAGATCAAGGTGGTAATGCTATTGATGCGGCTATAACGGCGCAATTTGTACTTGCGGTAACGTTACCTGAGGCAGGTAATATTGGCGGTGGTGGTTTTATGCTTATCCAAAAAGGTGGGCAGGGCGATTTTATCGACTACAGAGAAACTGCACCAAAGGCATCTTATCGTGATATGTATTTAAACGATAAAGGTGATGTAATTACTAATAAATCTATTTATGGCATTAGCGCCAGTGGTGTACCTGGTAGTGTTGCCGGTATGTGGCTTGCACATAAGCGCCACGGCACACTGCCTTGGAAAACATTAGTGCAGCCAGCAGTGGCTTTAGCTGAACAAGGTTTTGTCGTGCCTCCTAAATTAGCAAAAGGTGTTAGCCATTATATAGCCCATCTAAAAGAGCAAAAAATAAATGTAAACTTTGAAAAATATTTTATTGATGTAAAAGCGAATAAAGTATTTAAACAACCAGAGCTTGCGACCACCCTCAAGCGTATCCGCGATAACGGACAAGATGGTTTTTATAAAGGTGAAACAGCCAATATTATTGCAAAATTTATGCATCAACATGGTGGTATTATTGATCAGGATGATTTAAAAAATTACACCGCTAAGTCTCGAGTGCCTATAAAAGTAAAGTGGAATGGTTATGAAGTACTTACTTCTCCACCGCCAAGTTCGGGCGGTATTGCTATTTTGCAATGGCTTAAAATGTACGAGTTGAAAAAGCCAAATAATGGTCTTGCACACAACTCAACGCAGTACGTTCATTTACTCGCAGAAATAGGTAAACGCGTGTTTGCCGATAGGGCTGAATACTTAGGCGATCCTGACTTTTTTAATGTGCCAGTAACAGCGCTAACAGATATAAATTACCTTAAAAACCGTAGTAACGATATTTCGTTAACGGCCATTTCAAACACAGAAAGTATTAAGCCAGGCCTTAAAGAAAGCGAGCAGACTACGCATTTTTCAATTGTTGATAAAATGGGCAATGCAGTTGCCAATACAACCACAATTAACTTAGGTTTTGGTAGCGGAGTTGTGGTTGAAGGTGCTGGGTTTATTTTAAATAATGAAATGGACGATTTTAGTGCAAAACCTGGGGTAATGAATGTGTTTGGTGCTATTGGAGGTAAAGCAAACGAAATTCAGCCACATAAGCGTATGCTTAGCTCTATGACGCCTACAATATTACTTAAAAATAATACGGTTAAAATGGTAACCGGTTCGCCTGGTGGTACAACAATTATTAGCTCTGTATATGAATCAATATTAAACGCTGTTGAGTTTGATATGAACGCAGCAGATGTTGTTAACAGCGCAAGGTTTCATCATCAATTGTGGCCTAAAAACGTGATTAGAATGCATGCGGGTTTAAGCGCGAAGGTAAAAGCTGAGCTTGTAAAAATGGGCTATGTTATTGATGAACGCCACTTTGGTGATCTAAACGTCATTATTAATAAAAACGGTAAGCTAGATGCGGCGTCTGAGGCGTTAGGTCGAGGAAAGTCCATTGTTTTTTGATCCATGTTAAACGTGGGCAACCTTTATTTGGGATTTATGCGTTGTATTTAACAACGCGTAAATACCAAACAGTCTGCTGAAAATTTAACCTCGAAAGATAAACAGGCCCCAGTTATTCGAGTGCAGTGTTACCCAATTGCAGGTATAACGCCTGCCATTTGCATAAACTGCGCTGCTATAATTGTTATCCCGCATACGGCCGCTATTCCAAGGCCTACATTACCGCTTCTTACTTTATAACCTGTTTTATCTGATGACATGCGTTGTTTATACACCATTGCAACAGGTAAAAATACGGCAAGCACCACTAATGCAATTGCAGCGTAACCGAGTGCCATAATAAATCCTTGAGGATAAAATAATGCAAATCCTAAGGGGGGAATAAAGGTAATAAATGCTGTTTTAATGCGATCTGTTTTATTATCCCCTTTTTTAAATGCATCAGCAAAAAAGTCGAATAAACCTAAGCTTACGCCTAAAAATGAAGTGGCAAGGGCTAGATCTGCAAATAATTTAACAGCAATTGCTACATTGGGGTTATGAGCAATGCCCGCCACACTTTCTACAAAGCCACTGAGCCCTTCGCTGTTAAGCAAGTTTGCTTGACTCATAATACCTTGGCTTAATAATTGCCAAAAAATATAAATAACCAACGGAAGTGCTGCACCTGCAATCATAACCTTACGCAGCACTTTTATGTCAAGGCCGACATATTTAACAATCGAAGGTATCGAGCCATGAAACCCAAATGAGGTAAATATAACGGGAATAGCAGAAAGGAGTAAGCCTTGCTCTACAGGCATTTCTAATAGGTGTTTACCTTGCACATAAGGTGAAAGCATATAAAACAAGCTACCTAATACAATAATTTTTATTGTAAACAATACCCTATTAAATTTATCGACTTTACTCGTTCCTAGCGTCACTACGCTTGCAATAACAATTGCTAATATGACAGAGCCAAGTTGTGGTGCAATATTTGTGTTAAATCCTGAATTTATACGATCTTGCAGCTGCGCCCCACCTCCTGCTATATACGCAGCACACAAAGCATAAAATAAAAATATCATTGAAAAATTAGCAATATATTGACCTTTTTTACCAAGCCATAATTTAGCCAACGTATTTAAAGTTGCGTCTCGTGGTGCGTACTGATGTAGTTCTAACATGAGCAATGCGGTGTAGGTCATAAGCAACCAACTACACACAATGAGCGCAAGCGCAGTGGTAAAACCTAAACCAGCTGAAGCGATTGGAAGCGCCAGCATTCCGGCTCCAATGGTTGTTCCTGCAACAATTAACATGCTACCTATTGTTTTATTTTTAAGCACTTAATAACCCTGATAATTCGAGAGAGGTATGCACGATATAACTAGTTGCTCAAAACTGAAATAGTTTTGTGGTAAAAGGCTGCAATTAAAATGTAACTTTCAATTTACAACTGTATTTTTAAGCGTGTTTTAACTGATGAAACACAATTAAATACGTTAAAGTGCAACAGTTTAACGGTATAATTTGTTGTTTATCATTTATGCTAATTCATAACTCAGGAATAAACGTGCCAATTAAAGCATCGTACTTTTTAATGGTTCTAATATGGTCTACTACACCACTTGGTATTGTATGGAGTAGCGAAACTGTGTCGCCTACACTTGCGGTGCTAATGCGTATGCTGGTGGGCTTATTTTTAGGTGGCTTAATTGTTGCTGTTACTAATATTAGAGTGCCTTGGAGTAAAAATGCGTGCTTACTTTATTTTTATTCGAGCATCGGTATTTTTGGTGGCATGTTATTGAGTTATATGGCGGCTAAAACAGTTCCTTCGGGCATTATTTCACTCATGTTCGGTTTAGCACCTATTTTGTCGGGATTACTTGCACAACAATTGCTAAGTGAAGCTAGGTTTAGTCCTATTAAGCTAATGGCATTGGCATGTGCATTAATTGGTTTATATTTTGTCAGTTATAACCAAATTCAACATTCGCAAACACAAGGACTTGGGTTGTTGTATGTATTTATGGCGGTGTGCTTTTTTAGTTTAAGTGGTGTGATGATAAAGCGTGTACAAATAGCCATTCACCCAATGGCGACCACGTTTGGCGCATTGGTGTTTGTAACACCGCTATTTTTTATCGCTTGGTGGTTAGTTGATGGTGAGTTACAGATAAATAATTGGAGTGCAAAGTCGCTTTGGTCTATTGGTTATTTAGGTATATTTGGCTCGCTTATTGGGGCACTTGCTTACTTTCATGTATTACAAAACTTAAATGCCAGTACGGTTGCTTTAACAACGCTCATTACACCGAGTTTTGCACTGGGGCTTGGTGCATGGCTTAACAATGAAGCACTTAGTACAGAGCTTATTATTGGTGCTGTTATTATTTTAATTAGCCTAGGCGTATTTCAATTTGGTGATAAATATTTAAAGCGTAATAAGCAACGAGCTAAAAGCTAGAGTGCTGTCAGCGACTACATTTTAGCTATTTGAATAATCAAACGACGGTTTTTATCTCGTCCTAAAATGTTGTCGTTGCTGTCTACAAAACGTTTTTCGCCCAAGCCCGTTGTTTTTACTTTGGCTTCATCAACACCTAAACTCACCATATAATCTTTTATTGTTTTTGCACGTTTACGCGAAAGATCTAAGTTATTCCAACGTCCGCCATAGCTATCTGTATACGAATCAATACTAATAGATTCAATTGTTGCGTCATTTTTTAAATACTCAGCAATTTGATCTAGGCGTTGTTGCGATGATTTCGTTAATTTACTGCTGTTTGATTTATAGTTCATAACTGTAAATGAAATATCTTCAAAACTGTAAGGAAGCAATTCATCACGGCATTGTAGAAATGCCCAGTACGCTTGTTTAAAGTTTACACTTGATAAGCCAACGGCAATTTTATCGGCACTGTTTTGCCAGTCTTGGTAGTAAAAAGTAGGGTAGAAGCCTTTCTCAAGCTCGGTGAGCATTTCCCACGAGATGCTATTATCAAGTTCGCCATCAAACTTTTTAAGTAACTTCATGTTGGTAATATCACGAGCCGGCAAACCAGCACGCCAAGAAGGGGGAACCGCTTTTAACCCTGCAATTGAATAATTGTCTGGGCGTACAACCATGTCTAAATTAAAGGTTAGATTTTTGTTTTTGCTAGCGGATGCTTTAAATACGGCCTCGCCATAATATGGAACTTCATGATTTAATTGGCATTGTAAGCGAGTTGTTTTAACTACATTCCAATTCGAATTATCTTGGTTTGCAGTATATTGGCGCATAGCAGCATCGGCACTATTGTTTAACAGTACCTCACAAATACATAGGCTAATAAATAACAACTTAAACTTCATGGGGTATTCTCCAGTAAATCGGGCATGCCAATAATTTGGCAAAATGCAGTGCCATTACAGTTAAAGTAAATAACACTCAGCTAGCTATAACTTTAAAGCAAATTGTATGCCTATAATTTAAGGCATAATTAATCGAGTAAGTGACTAGCCGAAAGGCCCTCACTTTTGACATAATAGAGGGCTTATACCTACAAACCAAGAATACTATGGCAAATACTGAGCAAACACTTTTCGCAAAACGCTTTCGCGGCTTTTTCCCAGTGGTTATTGATGTTGAAACAGCAGGGTTTAACAAAAATACCGACGCTTTATTAGAAATAGCTGTTTCTGTTTTAAAAATGGATGACGAAGGGTTGCTTAGCATAGACCATACAGTGCATTTTCATGTTGAGCCTTTTGAAGGCGCTAATATAGAACAAGCTGCTATAGAATTTAACGGTATTGATCCATTCTCACCGCTGCGTGGTGCTGTCGCTGAAGACGAAGTAATAAAAGAAATTTGTAAAGTTGTGCGCAAAGCACAAAAAGCAGCGGGTTGTCAGCGCTCAGTAATAGTGGCGCATAACGCCGCGTTTGATCATGGCTTTTTAAATGCAGCAATAGAGCGTAATAATATTAAACGTACGCCGTTTCATCCGTTTGTCAGTTTTGATACAACAACACTTGCAGGATTAGCTTTAGGGCAAACTGTACTGGCTAAAGCATGCCGTGCTGCAGGTATTGAGTTTGATAATAGCCAAGCGCATTCAGCACTTTACGATACGGAGCGTACTGCTGAACTATATTGCTTTATCGTAAATCGTTGGCAGCAGCTCGGTGGTTGGCCATTAGCAGAAGCTCAGGATAACGATGACGAGCCACAAGCAGATGATATTAATGAGAGCACTAAAACGACAGAGTAATTTTGCCTTCGCTTAGGTGAATCATATGGGGCGGATAAATACGGGCAAACTGCATAGTCTCTTTCGCTATTTTAAGCTCTACGCCTGGGTACATTAGCTCATTAACCTTTAAGCGGCTTGTTGCTAATAGCCGAGCTATCTTTTGTTTAATAAGCTTTTTTTGTCGCTGAACATTTGCTGCACGGGCTTGTATTTGCTGTTCATTGGCCGTTATTTTATCTAAAAATAATTGTCGTTGGGCAGCTGATGGTATTTTTTTTGCTTTGTCTCGCGCTTGTTCTAATGACGCGGATTTACTCGCCAGTACTTTTTCAAAGTCAGCAATTTGGATTTGTTTATCACGAAGTTCGAACCAGTTTTGCGCTAATAGAACGCGCGTTTTTATACCCGCAGGAGCGCCTAATTCACCAGTTTCAACGCGAATTGCATCTAAAATATTGCCGCCTATAATCTTCCCTTGAGGATCATCTGCTTTACCAACACGTATTAACCGCCGAGCACTTAAATCGCAATGAAGAGCTTGGCGCTCAATAAATAGATCTTGCTCTGTTTTTATATCGCAGTACTGTGCATAAGTAATCGAAATTGTTCGCTGGGCTATAATTTGGCATGTAAAAGCATCATCGTTTTCACGTTTTCGGCCAATCGCACCTTGCATAATTGTTACAGCACTTTTACTTTCAACGATGCCAGACTCAACAAATCCTAAGACAGTAATATCGCCATTTGCTTTTACGCGCATGCCATCTTTAATATCACCGCTAATAATAACACTGCCATCAAAGTCAACATGTCCGGTGCTAACATCCACATTATCAAAACATAAAACATCATCAACACGCATACCATGGGGAAGGGCAACAGGCACACCTTTGCTATCTGCAATTAACATGTTTGGATTGTTGGGATCAATTTTCGTGCCTTCAAAAGGCTGTAGTTGGTATTCGTTTCCAGGGTTTGCTGGTATTAAATCCCCAAACACCGTGTAGCCATCTTCACCATAAGTTGCAGCTACGCGCTGCATTAACGCCATACCCGGTTTAACGGTGATAATAGCACCGAGATCTTTCATATCAACTTTGCCGCCTTCTGTAGCTTGTGGGCTAAGAACACGGTCTTGAGCTGTTGAGCATAAGCGAACAAATTTTGCGTCACTGCCTTTTTTAGGGTTTCGTCCGTGGGCAACTATGGCGCTATACACGCTCCCAGCCGGTTGCTCAAGTTGTTGACCTAAAAATGTATCAAGCGCTCTGGGGCTAATCCCTTTTTTTACACCAACATCGGCAAGCGCTTTTTGTGCGTCTTCCATCGATAGTAAAGCTCCCCCTTTCGCTGTCGTGATAGTCGCCTCTGCAAGCATGTTTTTTTCATCAATATTAATTACAATAGACGCGTTAATAGCCTTAGCAATAACTAACGACTCTTCTTGATAATTTTCACTTTGTGCAAAAAGCTTGCCTATGTTGGCTGAAATAACCTCGAAATCACAATATGAAGATTGTTCAAATAACTCGATTAGCTCTGTGCCACTGGTCGGAAAACCACTATCGACAGGGTGCTTTATTAAAGACAAACTCCCTGTTTTTTCATCAAATGAAAAAACCGACATTCATTTATTCCCCACTCAATATGTGTATTATTTTTATAGTATTCAACGCGTTTATTTTTTATTACACTAAATAGCTCTCTATTTGAGCATAACAGCGTTGTTATGTTAAGCAAATGTTGTTTAAGCACTTTGTGATATAAGGCGAGAATGTGTGTTTAATACGCCGTTTTTATAATAACTAAAATAAAAGTGTGTTACCTCTTGAGTATCAGCACTTTACTCAGTTATACTGCTCGCACGCTCTGAATTGAGTTTACTAATTCAGGGGCTGATTAGGATTCGACGGAATTCAAGACGCCCAAGGTGCATGTCGAGGTGCGGTTTGCCTCGTTAAACAGCCGCAACCTAAAGTAATCGCAAACGACGATAACTACTCTCTAGCAGCTTAGGCTAGCTAGCGCTCCTTCCATGTATTCTTGTGGACTGGATTTTGGAGTGTCACCCTAACACCTGATCGCGACGGAAACCCTGGCCGGGGTTGAAGCGCTAAAACTAAGCGGCCTCGCCTTTATTTATCGTGTTCGTCCGAGATCTAAAGGTTAATTAAATGACGATACTAAACATGTAGTACCGACGGTCGAGGCTTTTCGGACGGGGGTTCAAATCCCCCCAGCTCCACCAATTTGCTGTTCGATAACATCCGAACAGATACAGGAAACCCGCTAGCCACATAGGTTAGCGGGTTTTTTATTGCCTGTAATATCCCAAGATGTTTACCTACGTCCAGTATTTTTAGTACCATGGTTAGTACCAAAGCCCTCACTTGTGAAAATGCTGTGGTACTAAAAATAAGAAAGCCTTGAATTCACAGGGCTAGAGCATGGTATATATAAAATAAATGGCCAGAACTGTAAAACCCCTCAACGATACCCAAATTAAACAAGCTAAGCCTAAGGAAAAGGAATACTCACTTTCTGATGGTAGTGGACTTCAGTTATCAATAAGGCCTAATGGTACTAAAAGTTGGTTATTTAAGTACTACAGACCATTCACTAAAAAAAGAACTAACCTCTCTTTTGGGCAGTACCCTCAAATTACCC
Organism: Pseudoalteromonas aliena SW19; assembly: GCF_014905615.1. Lineage (NCBI taxonomy): Bacteria > Pseudomonadati > Pseudomonadota > Gammaproteobacteria > Alteromonadales > Pseudoalteromonadaceae > Pseudoalteromonas > Pseudoalteromonas aliena. The sequence continues at coordinate 162,518 of NZ_AQGU01000026.1, read as the reverse complement.
TTGCCGCTGCTAGAGCAAAAAGAGAAGAGGCTCGCGGGCTTCTTGCTAATGAAATAGACCCAAAAGAGTACAAAGAGCAACAATATACTCAAGAGACTCAATCACGTTTAAATACATTAGAGAAAGTAGCGCTCGACTGGTTTGAGCTTAAGAGGAGTACGGTTTCACCTAATTACGCAGAAGATGTGTGGAACTCACTTGAAAGGCATATATTCCCTACTTTAGGCCAACGTCCTTTAAGTGGTCTAACGGCAAAGCTCGCTATCGATACTATTAAGCCTATTGCAGCCAAGGGGGCGCTTGAAACTGTAAAAAGGTTATGCCAGCGTTTAAATGAGATCATGGTTTATGCGGTTAATACAGGAGTCGTAGAGCATAACTCTTTGGCGGGTATTAAAGCTGCGTTTCAAACTCCGATCAAAAAGTCTATGGCCACTATAGGCAGTGAAAGGTTACCTGAGTTTATGGAGGCTCTTTCAAGAGCAAGTATTAAGTTTACAACTCGGTGCTTAATCGAATGGCAACTGCATACAATGGTAAGGCCTAGTGAAGCTGCTATGGCTGAGTGGTCTGAAATAGATTTTGAAAGCAAGGTATGGATATTACCCGCAGAAAAAATGAAAATGTCGAAAAGCCATAAAGTACCGTTAACGCCAAGTACATTACGTATACTCGAAATAATGAAGCCTGTAAGTGGTCATCGCCAGTATATTTTTCCTGCCGACAGAGAACCAAGAAGTCATACTAATTCTCAAACTGCTAATGCTGCAATTAAGCGCATGGGTTTTAAAGGTGAGTTGGTTGCTCATGGCCTCAGATCACTTGCTAGTACAATATTAAATGAAACTAAACTGTTTGATTCAGAATTAATAGAAGTTGCATTGGCTCACCAAGAGAAAAACGAAATTAGAGCTGCTTATAATCGTGCAGAGTATGTTGAAAACCGAAGAGAAGTAATGAGCTGGTGGAGCGATTATATCAATAAAGCTAAGGTGGCAGCGAGTGTTTGACAAGCTATCTCAATTCAATGCCCTTGATATTACTACTGCTAGTCTAATTTCAAACGATAAAGAACTTATAGAGTCAGGCTCTTTGTTAGCATTTTTAGATAAGCTTAGTCATTCACTATTAACCATTGAAGACAATACTGCTTTAACAGTCTTTGATGAGTTGCATATGCTTGGCATTACTCGTACAGAGATAAAGACTAAGCTCGATAAACTATATGATGCCGTTGACGCAAACGAAGAGTTGCGGCCTTCAGACTTTTTAGCGTTAGGTGAGCTTATTGGTGAACTAAATGCACTGAATCGCTATTCGAAAAGCCTGATGTATCATCAAGGGATTGCCTTAAGAAATGAGAAAGTTGCCAAGGTAAGGCAGTTAAAAACTCTAACGTATCAACGTGTGGCTAAAGAGCTGTATCAAATAGTAGTCTCGAAGGAGGCTTATAGTACTTTTGATGCTTGGAGTATTATTTCAAGTATAGACTTGTTACTTAGAATGTATCTAAATCCAAAATTAGTCATATCTGAGCATAAAGCTACCCAAAGTTTAGCAAAATACATCGGCGTTAATTTAAGCAAAGGTAAAAGGAGCCAGCAGCAAGTAAAGCAACGAGATATTGTGTTTAGTTACCTTGAAAAGCACTTTGCCTGTGATTGTACTACTTTATACCAGTCGTTTTTTGATAGTGGTTGCCAAGATATTAATGGCATAGCTATGCCTCAAGAAGATCGGCGACTCACGTTAGCTTACAGTGCGATTGATAAACTTATCAAGCTAAAAGCTTTTCAAAGCTTAAAACCTAATATTAGCCTCGATGTGCTAGTTGATAAAATACTCAAAGGGCTTGCTAAAAAGTATCGTATTTCAGTATTTGATGCTTACAACGAGGCCATCTATATTAGCAAGTTATACGCTGAAATCCCTAGTTATGAGCCTTTTTACTATCAAAATAATAGGGCTCACAAAAAGTTAAGATCTATTCAAAGTGGCAAGCTTGATGAAATGGTTAGTAATGTATTTAAAAAAACAGCATTCATGTAATGCTTGATATCGCCCTTACTAAAAGCTTGTTTGGCATACCATTTGATTAAGTTGTTACTTTATAAAATAAGATAACAAATGTAGTGAAAAATACTTTTCACTACATTGCACTCCGCAGTATTAGAACCCCTAAATTGTAGCGCTATTACGTAACGTCCAATAAGCTCTTTTAATCATTTTTTAAATGGAGTTTTGTTAGTTAAACTCCATTTAAGGTATTTGTTTTTGTATTCATAATCCTTCCCGTACTTAAGCGAACGTCCTAGTTCGTTTTAATAACTTATGGGATTCAAACCCTTCAATAATTGGAATGATATTATGAACTTAAACAACTTGTTAACTGATAGTAAGAGAATTCTTCGCCTTAAAGATGTGCAAACTTTAACTGGTTTATCTCGTACTATGATTTACGACTTACAGAGCAAAGGCGAGTTCCCTCAAAGTATAAAGTTAGTGCAAAGTGGGCGCGCTATGGGGTGGCAATATAGCGATGTTATCAATTGGATTGACTCAAGAATGCAAGCATGAAGTTTATAGCTAAACGAGAAGTTAAAATTGCTGATGAGGATATTTTCATTTCAAAATTAGCAATTCAAAAACACTTTGGTTTTTCGTCTTACTTAGTAGGCAAGCTAGTAAAAGAAGAAACTCTTTCAGAGCCTGTGAAGTTGGCTCAAAAAGTTACTGGTTGGCCTTTGAGTGAGGTAAAACAGCTCAACCAAATTAGCACTTCTTAGGATGATAAGGGATGTTATTTTAACAGGTAGACCCTTTTATATGACCGTTACTTGCTTAAAACGTCAATCATAGTGCGGTTAACTTCATTGTAATAGTGCAGGTTATTTATAATATTTAGAGAAAATCATGCCATCTCAGTTAGTTCAAAAATTAAAAGATAAATATGGTGTTGAAGTGCATTATCAAAAGCTATCAGAAGAATCTTATATGGCTTTGGAGATAATGAATTTCCCTAGTGGATATTACTACGACATTATTAAAGCTACGTTAAAGCAGTTGGATGTGATGCTTTGTAAGTTTTCCAAAGTGCTTGTACTCAGGCTCGATTTGAGATTAGAACAATATAGTAAAAATAATAAAGTTGTTTCACAGTTTATTAATAGTATTCAAAAGAAAATAAAGCATACATACGGTGAGTTCGCCTATATATGGGTAAGAGAGCAGAACAAAGCTGATCAGCAGCATTACCATATAGCTTACTTTTTTAATGGTCATAAAATTATGCACCCTAGTAAGGTCATAAGTTTAATTGAGGCTGGGTGGTTTAAGGCTTCGGCTGGTGGCACACTATATATACCTGAGCATTGCTTTTATCAGTTGTTTATTAATCAGCCTAACTTTTACGATAACTTTAAGGAGGCTGTTTACAGGCTTAGTTACCTTGCTAAATGCTATTCTAAACGACGTGTTTCGCAATCAGTAAAAAACTACTCTTCAAGTAGACTTGAATATATGGAGGGGAGTTAGATGCCGCGAGGAGGTAAAAGAAAAGGAGCAGGAGCCCCGAAAGGCAATAAAAATGCCTTTAAACATGGTGGACGTGCAAAGGTATTCTTTGGGGTTGCGTTAAACAAAGAGTTAACTTTATTTGAATATCGTGCTTTATGTTTAATGCAGCTCAATGAGCTACAAGAGCGGGTGCAATCAACAGGAAATAAGCAGCTAATTTATAAATATTTAAAGCGCTATAAAGGAGCTGTTATGGTGAACTTTAATCGGTAACGGGGGATGCCTAGGGCATAATAATATGGTTTAAATTAAGAGTTTTATAGAATCTAAAAGAGTTCGATCAGGCAGCCAAACAATCAAAAAATGAATTAAAGTTGTTTATTATCAGTATTTTATACTTACCACTGGATTGGGCGATCACTTTTAAATAAGTGATCACCTTGTAAAAGTGATCGCTTTATATTGTGAAATAGCAGAGGTTACGTTTTTGTAAGGAGTATATTTTGCTTGAAAATCTTTATTTGTATATTATGTTGATTAACAAAAGCAATGGATTAGCCATTTAGTTTTTAACGAATATGGCAGACAAAGGAATTATATGCCACTCCCTGATTACCAATCTTTTATGACCCCGTTGCTAGCATGTTTAGCCAATGGTAAAACCGTTAAACTGCGTGATATTGATGCCGATGTTTACCGAAAGCTTGGGCTTAGTGCCGATCAACTAAAGCTCCGCATACCGAGCGGCAAGCAAACCTATGCCTATCATCGCTTGGGATGGGCTAAAACTTACTTAGTCCAAGCAGGTTTAATAGAGCAGCCTAAAAGGGCTTTTTGTAAAATCACTCAAAAAGGGCTAGCTGCAATCGAGTCAGGCGCGCCAATCAATAACCAATACTTAAGTAAGTTCGATGCTTTCCTTGATTTTAAAACACGCTCTAAAGGCGCAAATGAGCCCACACAAGTAAACACCACCAGCATAGTAAGTAATAACTCAGATAAAACCCCTGAAGAGCTTCTAGAAGCTGCAGTAGATACACTCAATACCAACCTAAGTGACGAAATACTAAAAGCGATATTAGCAGCCTCCCCCGTATTTTTTGAAAACCTAGTGGTCGATTTAATGCTCGCTATGGGTTACGGCGGTTCACGTAAAGATGCAGGCCAAGCTACTCAATACACGCAAGATGGTGGCATTGATGGTGTAATCAAAGAAGATAAACTTGGTCTTGAAATGATATACTTGCAAGCCAAGCGTTATACCAATAAAACAGTTGGTCGCCCAGATATACAAGCCTTTGCAGGTGCGCTTGATATGCACCGTGCTAAAAAGGGCGTGTTCATTACCACCAGCAGCTTTAGTAAGGATGCCCTCGAATACGTAGGCATGATAGAAAAGCGCATAGTGCTGGTGGATGGCGCACAACTAACCGAACTCATGCTCACCCATAACTTAGGTGTAAGCACCAAACATGTATTTGAAGTAAAAGCGCTCGATAGCGATTACTTTATGGAAGATTAAAATGACAACTAATAATAACTTTTCTCAAACAGCTGCTTTTATCTGGTCAGTAGCTGATCTGCTTCGCGGTGACTTTAAGCAGTCTCAATATGGCCGTGTTATTTTACCTTTTACTTTATTACGTCGCCTTGAATGTGTACTCGCACCAAGTAAAGATGCAGTAGTCGCCGAGTTTGAGCGCATTAAAGCGTTAAACCTCCCAGAAGATGCACAAGAAAAGCTATTAATAAGAGCTACAAACGGCTTAACCTTTTTTAATACCTCGCCTATGGATTTGGGCAAAATGGGGCAGGGTGATATTAAAGCCAACCTTGAGCGTTATATTCAATGCTTTTCAGCCGATGCCCGCGAGATTTTTGAGCACTTTAAGTTTGATGAGTTTATAGGGCTATTAGATGACGCCAACTTGCTTTTTAAAGTCGTTAAAAAATTCGCTACAACTGACTTGAGCCCTCAAGCTATATCAAACCACGATATGGGATTAGTGTTTGAAGAGTTAATACGTCGCTTTGCTGAAAGCTCTAACGAAACCGCAGGAGAGCACTTTACCCCGCGCGATATCGTGCGTTTAACTACCTCACTGGTGTTTATGGAAGACGATGACGCCCTAACCAAAGAAGGGATTATCCGTACCATTTACGACCCAACAGCAGGTACTGGCGGCTTTTTATCATCAGGTATGGAATACGTACACGAGCTTAACCCTAATGCGGTTATGCGCGCATTTGGTCAAGAGTTAAACCCAGAATCTTACGCGATATGTAAAGCCGATATGCTTATTAAAGGACAAGACGTAAGCCGTATTAAACTAGGTAATACCTTATCGAATGATCAGCTTGCAGTAGATAAGTTTGACTACATGCTGTCTAATCCGCCATTCGGTGTAGATTGGAAAAAGATTGAAGGCGATATTAAAGACGAACATACCATTAAGGGCTTTGATGGTCGTTTTGGTGCAGGTTTACCAAGAGTGTCTGATGGTTCGCTATTATTTTTAATGCACCTAATTAGTAAAATGCGCGATGCATCACCCTCTGCAAATGATTCTAACAGCGGCGGGCGTATTGGTATTATTCTAAATGGCTCACCTTTATTTACGGGCGGAGCTGGCAGCGGTGAAAGTGAGATTCGTCGCTATATTTTAGAGTCTGACTTACTTGAGACAATTATAGCCTTACCTACAGATATGTTTTACAACACAGGTATTGCTACTTATGTGTGGGTATTGTCGAACAAAAAAGCGCAGCAGCAAAGCGCTGAGCGTAAAAATAAGGTTCAGCTAATTAATGGCGCTAACCTATGCGGTAAAATGCGTAAATCTCTTGGTTCTAAACGTAATATCATGAGCGAAGACGACATTAAACTAATCACTCGCAGCTTTGGTAACTTTGCACAAGTAGAAACAACAACACTTGAAGAGCTAGGTTTAATTAAACCAATAGAGGCTAAAAGTAGCCGAGGTCGCCAAGCGGCTAACCCTAAAGTCGATGTAGCAAAAACCTTTGCTAGCAAAATATTTAATACCTATGAGTTTGGTTTTCGCCGTATCACTATAGAGCGCCCACTTAGGTTGTCAGCGCAAGTAACTGATGAAGCTATTGCATCCCTGCGCTTTGCACCTAAGCCTTTCAATGCAGCCATGATGGCGCTTTATGAAAAATTTGGCGCACAGTGGACTACTGACAACTCGGGTAATAGTCAATATGGCGATTTAAGCGCCGTTGAAATTGAAGCCAGAGCGATTATTAAAGCCGACTTCCCAGAGCTGAAAGAAAAACAAATTAAAGATGTATTAGAGCCTAAACTTTGGTTATTCCAAAAATCACTTATGGAAAAAGCGCAGCAACTACAAACGCAATTAGGTGATGATGCTGGTGGCAAGCACTTGCAATCAGACGACTTCAACCAGTTTGACATTACCTATACACAAGCGCTTAAAGCCTTAGATATTAAGCTCGAAACCAAAGAGAAAAAACAACTGCTCGATGCCATTACGTTTAAAAACCCAGAAGCTGAATGCGTGGTTGATAAATTATTTAAAGATCAGGCAGACCCAATGTATGGAGCATTTGAATATCAAGGTAATGTTAAAAAGTGGCAAGGAAAAGTAGTTACTTATAAGCAAGATGGCGACCTGCGTGATAACGAAAACATCCCACTCAAAGAAGCTTATGCTGAAGGTGCACTGCAACCCAATATGACGACCAAAGAGATGGTTGAAAACTACTTTAACCGTGAGGTTGCCCCGCACGTAAGCGATGCATGGATTAATGACACTAAGTGCGATGATAAAGACGGCGAGCTAGGTATAGTCGGTTACGAAATACCGTTTAATCGCCATTTTTATGAATATCAGCCACCACGTGATTTAGCTGAGATTGATAAAGAGCTTGATGCTGTGAGCAGTGACATAATGACCTTATTGCAAGAGGTGCACCAGTAATGAGCGATGAACACCCAGTATTACTGCTAAGTGCAGAAGACAAACAATGGCTGACCGAGCTTACACAAAAAATGGCATCCAGCCAAAAAGGTCTTGTTAAATTGAATACCGAGCTTTTAACCTTGTGCAGCCATTTGGGCAACAACTTGTTGCCCAAATGGGTTAAACCTCAATTAGGAGGTTTGTATGAGTAAGTTAAAGGCTGGTAAATATCAGGCTTATCCTGAATATAAGGATTCGGGCGTTGAATGGCTTGGGAATATTCCATTGCATTGGAGAATATTTGATGGGAAGCGCATATTTAATACAGTTAGGGTGAAAGCTCTTGAAACTGATGAACAATTAGCAGCGAGTCAAAAATATGGTGTGATTCCTCAATCTATTATGATGAAGTTGAATGACTCGAAAGTCATGCTCGCATTAAAAGGTACTGATTCGTTTCGTCATGTAGCTAAAGATAATTTTGTCATTAGTCTTAGAAGTTTTGAAGGTGGGATTGAACATAGTAACTATGAAGGTTGTGTATCTCCAGCTTATACAGTGCTGGAAGCCGTGAAATCAATTGAACCTCGTTACTATAGATACCTACTCAAAAGTGACCCGTATATCGCTTCACTTCAAGCATCAACGGATAGCTTGAGGGACGGAAAATCAATATCTTATGAGCAGTTCGGGTCAATACCTCTACCACTTGATGATATTCAAGAACAAACTCAAATCGCCAACTTCCTCGATCACGAAACCGCTAAAATCGATACCTTGATTGAAAAGCAGCAACAACTGATTAAGTTGCTTAAAGAAAAGCGCCAAGCGGTGATATGCCATGCTGTGACTAAAGGCCTCAACCCACAAGCCCCAATGAAAGATTCGGATGTAGCGTGGCTGGGCGAAGTGCCTGAACATTGGGGGATGATAAAGCTAAAGCATATAACACATCAGATTATAGATGCGGAACACAAGACAGCTCCTTATTATGATGATGGTGAATATCTGGTTTGTCGCACAACAAACGTCAAAGATGGGAAGTTACGGTTAGAAGGCGGGAAATATACTAATAATTCCACCTACGAAGAATGGACAAAACGAGGCCTACCTGAGGTTGGTGACATACTGTTCACTAGAGAAGCTCCAGCTGGTGAAGCTTGTGTTTATACTGGGGAGGTTCCTCTTTGTCTCGGACAAAGAATGGTCTTATTCAAGCTTGATCAAACTAGAGTATCACCAGACTTTGTACTTCATTCTATTTATTCAGGTTTAGCTGATGATTTTGTAAAACAATTGTCACAAGGCAGTACCGTTGCACATTTCAATATGGCTGACATTAAAAACATTCCTTTATTTGAACCGCCAATAGATGAGCAAGTTAAGATAGTGGAGTACTTATCAATGGTTCTAGCCAAGTATGATAGCCTAACATCTTCGGTTTTTAGAGCGATTGAGTTGATGCAAGAGCGCCGCACCGCACTAATCTCTGCCGCAGTAACAGGTAAAATAGACGTGCGACATTGGGAGCAGCCTAATGACTAATAATGTTACGCCACCACTTGGGCAGTTTATTTTATTTGAAACAGATAAAGGGCAAACTAAGGTTGAGTGTCGTTTTGAAACAGAAACGCTTTGGCTCACTCAAAACTTAATTGCTGAGCTTTATCAAAAGAGCGTACCCACTATCAATGAGCATTTAAGTAACATTTATAGTGAGGGCGAACTTGAACAAAATGCAACCATTAGGAATTTCCGAATAGTTCGCAAAGAGGGCACGCGAGAAGTTGCTCGCGAAGTAGCGCATTATAATCTAGAAGCCATATTAGCGGTGGGTTACCGCGTGCGCTCTAAGCAAGGCACTAAATTTCGCCAGTGGGCAACAGGAACATTACAAGAGTACCTAACCAAAGGTTTTGTAATGGATGACGAGCGCCTTAAAAACCCTGATAACATGCAGTACTTTGATGAGCTGTTAAACCGCATACGCGACATACGTTCATCAGAGAAAATATTTTGGCGCAAGGTGTGCGATATATACGCCACCAGCATTGATTACGACGGCAAAGCACAAACCAGTGTTGATTTTTTTGCTAAAGTGCAAAATAAAATGCACTGGGCTGCTCATGGTAATACTGCAGCAGAGCTGGTGTTTAAACGTATTGATGCCGACAAACCTCATTTAGGCTTAACTAGCTTTGCAGGCACAGAGCCAACCCGCAAAGAGGTGGTTACAGGCAAAAACTATTTAAATGCGCAAGAGCTCGATACTCTAAACAGGCTAGTTAACTCCTACTTAGAGTTTGCAGAGCTGCAAGCGCGTAATGGTAAGTTAATGAAAATGGCAGACTGGGCGAGCAAGCTTGATGACTTTTTACGGCTAAGTGACTATGAAGTACTTAACCACGCTGGCAATATTTCACAGGCACAAGCTACTGAAAAAGCCAAACAAGAATACGATAAATACCGAAGAGTAATTGATGCCCAGCCATCAAAGGTTGATTTAGACTTAGCTAATGCGCTAAAGCAGCTGCAGGATAAACCTGAAAAGTAACTTAAATAAATTTTGCATATAAAGTAAAAAAATAACAAAGGGATTGAGAAATAATGGATATAGAATTATGGAAAAGGATTTCAGGCTTTATTGACTTAGATAGTTACCCTGAGCTGCCTTGTCCTCATTGTAATCAGTATTCACTAAAGTTAAGCAAAGAAAGTGTTCAATCTCGGCCTGTTAATAAAGAACACTTACTTATTACCAGTCGAAAATACCGATTTGAAAAAGAGAGAAAACAGGCTTTAATCGATAAAAGTCGCGAAGTAAGTAACAAAAGTGAAGGTCTTCTTATCCCATTGCTTCTAACTTTTACAAACGCTTATGCCGAGGCTGTTGAGCCTACAAATGGTAATACTTTTATATTTAACAGTTTTTTTGAGTGTGCGAACTGTCAACAGAATATAAGTGCTTCAGGAATGTTATTGGAGCACCAAACTGGCATGAGTCAGTCATCATCAAAGGCTAGACAAATAAAAGTTGAGCATTTTTCCCCATCTATTTTTATATTTCCGATCTCAGAAAATGTTCCCAAACATATAGCTGAAGAGTTACTAGATGCATTTAAACACTTTCATTTTGATCCTCCATCCTCAGCCTCTAAATTAAGACGGGCAATTGAAAACTTTTGCAAGGATATGCAGGTTGAGGGTAACAACCTTGGGCGAATGATCAAAAGTTTGGAGAAAACCCATCCTGAAGAGGCTAAATACCTTGATGCCTTGCGACAGATTGGGAACGAGGGGACGCATGGCTCTGATGTAGCTGAGCTCGATTTGCTATACGCTTTTCAAGTTTTCCAGTTTGTTTTAGAGCTTTATGATCGAAATGCTCGCTATAACGAACTCACTCATGTGTATGACAAGTTGGCTAAAAAATATGAGAAAAAGAAGCAGCCACAGCAGCTCCCCAAGCTTGAACAATTAGATAATACTAAATAACAAAATAAGAATAAAATCATGAATGATGTAACTCAAGAACGTATTTTTCAAGATGACATAATTAGCCAAATGGTGGCGAATGGTTGGGTTGAAGGCACAGGCGCTGGCTATAACTGCGAAACTGCTCTGTATGAGCAAGATGCGCTGACCTTTGTTAAAAACACCCAACCTAAAGAGTGGCAAAAGCTGTGTAAGGTGTTCCCCAATGACCCTGAATGCCACTTTTTAGACGCGCTGGTGGCACAACTTAAAAAAGCAGATATAAACGCCACAGATAAAGCCTCACGCACGTATGGTGTATTAGGTGTATTACGCCATGGTTTAAAAATTCGTAATGCGCGTTTTGAGTTATGTCAATTTAAACCAGAGCATAACCTAAACCCCGAAACCTTAGCGCGTTACGAGCAAAACACTTGTCGTATAGTGCAAGAATTGGTGTATAGCCCGTATGCCAATGCTGAGCACTTAGCTGCAACAGGTAACAAAGCCAAAAGCTGGCGCATAGATTTAGTGTTATTTATAAACGGCTTACCCGTATCAACCCTTGAGCTTAAATCAGAATTTAAACAAGCGGTTGAAAATGCAATTAAGCAATACAAACAAACCCGCTTACCTAAAGACCCTGCGACTAAAAAACCAGAGCCACTACTTACCTTTAAGCGCGGTGCATTAGTACATTTTGCCGTAAGCCAGTACGAAGTGTATATGACTACTAAGCTTGCAGGCGACGACACTTTCTTTTTACCCTTTAACAAAGGCACAAGCGAAGGTGGTGCAGGTAATGATGTACCTGAAGATACTAGCCGTTATGCAACCGATTACTTGTGGAATGAAGTATTAGTGCCTAAAAACCTGCTTAACATTTTAGGCAGCTTTGTACACTTGCAAATAGAAGAGTTTGAGAATTGGGAAGGGCTAAAAGATAAAAAAGAAACGCTTATTTTCCCGCGCTATCATCAGTGGGATGTAGTAAGTAAGCTTATTGAGGCTGCAATTGAAGAGGGCACAGGTAACAAGTATTTAGTTCAACACAGTGCGGGCTCAGGTAAGTCAAACTCTATTGCTTGGACAGCCCACCAGCTTTCTACTTTGTATGACGAGCAAGGTAATAAACAGTTTCATTCAGTGATTGTTGTAACAGATAGAACAGTACTTGATGATCAGCTGCAAGATACTATTTATCAGTTTGAGCATGCAGACGGTGTAGTAGGGCGTATAAATAATAAAGAAGGTGACGGTTCTAAATCAGAAAAGCTCGCCAGTGCACTTGAAAACGCTCAGCCAATTATTATTGTAACCATTCAAACCTTTCCGTTTGTATTACGTGCTATAGAAAACAGTACCAGCTTAAAAGAGCGCAGCTATGCGGTTATTGCCGATGAAGCCCATTCATCACAAAGCGGCTCTACAGCTCGCCAGTTAAAAGAAGTACTAATGACTGAAGAAACTGATGACGACATTGAATTGTCATCAGAGGATATACTCGATGCAACTGTTGCAGCTCGCCGTGGTAGTGCAAACCTTAACTACTATGCGTTTACTGCCACACCTAAAGCAAAAACAATAGAGCTGTTTGGACGATTACCTAACCCAGAACTACCTCCATCAAAACAAAATAAGCCAGTGGCGTACCACATATATTCAATGCGCCAAGCAATAGAGGAAGGCTTTATATTAGATGTACTTAAAAATTACACTAACTATAAGGTGATGTACCAACTTGCTCAAAAAATAGAAGCGGCAGATGAAGAGGTTGATAGCAAAAAAGCTGCGGTAAAACTTAACCAATGGGTGCGTTTACACGACCATAATATATCGCAAAAAGTTAAAGTGATTATTGAGCACTTTAAAGATAACGTAATGGGTTTATTAGGCGGGCAAGCTAAAGCAATGGTAGTAACTGGCTCACGTAAAGAGGCTGTACGTTATAAGTTAGCATTTGATAAGTATGTAGCTGAAGCCCTAGCAGAGCAAAAAACAGGTTACTCGACAATACGCGCTATGGTGGCATTTTCGGGCGAAGTTGAGTTTACTAAAAGTGACCCTGATAGTGCTGCATTTTTAGATAAAAAGTTTACTGAAAAAAATATGAACCCTGATCTTAAAGGCCGCGATATGCGCAAAGCCTTTGATAGTGACGATTACCAAGTAATGCTGGTGGCTAATAAATTTCAAACGGGGTTCGACCAACCAAAGCTATGTGCTATGTACGTAGATAAAAAGCTAGGCGGCGTTGAGTGTGTACAAACTCTGTCGCGACTAAATCGTACTTACCCAAGTAAAGCAGAAACAGGCACGTTTGTACTGGACTTCTTTAATGCCCCAGAAGACATATTAGAAGCATTTCAGCCTTACTACCAAACAGCAGAGCTTGCTGATGTAACTGACCCTCAGATTGTTTTTGATTTGTTTGAAAAACTGCGTGCTAGCGGTATATTTTTGTGGGCTGAGGTTGAGCAGTTTTGTGCGGCCTTTTTCACTAAAAATAAATCTAATGCGGCGATAAGCAATATTATTCACCCAGCTAAAGAGCGTTGGCAAAAGCGTTACGCATCTGCAATTGAGGCGTATATAAAAGCCAAAGAAATGTTTGAACGCACTAAAAAGACTGAAGACGCTGTATTAATAGCTAACGCAGAAACAAGCTTTAAAGAGTGCAAACAAGAAAAAGACCGTCTAGAAATATTCAAAAAGGATTTAGGTAGCTTTACCCGCTTTTACGAGTTTATGTCGCAGCTGGTGGAGTACGATGATAAAGAGCTTGAAAAGCTAAGCTTGTTTGCCCGCCACTTACGGCCATTGTTACGTGAAAAAGTAGTGACTGAAGATGAGCTTGATTTAGACAACGTGGTAATGAGCCATTACCGCCTATCAAAAATACGCCAACAAGATATACAGCTAAAAGAAGATGCGCCTGATTATAAGCTAGAGCCAAGTAATGATGTGGGTAGTGCTAAAGCGAAGGATAAAAAAGAAGCGTTTTTATCACAAATAATCGACAAGCTTAATGAGGTTTTTATTACAGATAACCTAACCAATAAAGATATGCTTAATTACGCCATTACAGTACGCGATAAGCTAACTGAAAACGCCTCTGTAATGAGCCAGATTGCAAACAACAGCCCAGAGCAAGCTATGCTTGGTGATTTCCCTCAAGCGATGGATGACGCCATTTTAGGAAGCAGTGATGCACACCAAGAACAAATGATGCAGCTACTATCAGATCCCGCAAGAAACCAACAATTTGCGCGGGTGATATTTGATATGTTGAGCGGAGAGAAATAATGCTTCTTGTAAATAGCCCTTGGTTTGAAAACTATAAAAAATTATCAGAAGCTCTTCAAAGGCTTTATCGAAAAGGCAATAACCCAAGCAGAAGACTTTACGAAGCGGTTTGCAATGATACAAAGTTCACTAATACTAATAAGTGGATAATGAAGTTTTCTTCGCTCAGAAGCTTAGATCCTGTCCACATTTTCTCCGCTATTTCAGCAAACAATCAAAAAGATAGTGCTAGAACTGAAAAAATCTTAAATGTTATAGATTTAATAAATCATGAAATTGAGCAAGTGTATATGTCAGAGGTTCAGCCCTCTACATTTTATGAAATTGATTATACGGGGTGCCCAGCTCCACCAGCAATCCATTCTCTTTCACTACGGGATGTGGATAAACAGATGGAGATATGGGAAGCCTTTATCTCTATTTATGAAAAAGAACAAGATTGTGACCTAGAGTTAATATTTGAGAAGTCAAAGACCTGGTATGGAGTGTCTCATAGACTACTAACTATGTTTATGTTTTGGGTTAGTCCTTATAACTTTCTTCCTTTAGATCGAAATACAGTCAGTTTTTTAGATAATAACCTTGATGGTTTTAAAGAACCAAAGACGGGGGGGGCTTATAGAGAGCTTTTGAAATATAAAAATTCGCCAGTCTATAAAGATATTGCTGTGATGTCTTATTCTCCAGATTCTTATAAGTCGCTTGAAAATGTGCCTGAGTATGAGCGTTATTTCGGAAAGGAAAGTACTGATTTAAAAACTAAACGGCATAATTTTAAAATACTAGCTATGAAGCCTCTTACAGGATGCAACCCTAAAAACTTAAAATCTCTTGCAGAGGAACAGCTATACAAATTAGACAAAAACTTTCACTTAGATGAAATGACGAACATTGAATATAAAGAAGACTTTAATATTTATAGTTTGAATTCAATGACCCTTAATTTTAGTGCTATTGTTGGAAAAAATGGAACAGGTAAAAGTACATTAGCAGAGTTGTTTATTGCTTGTATTAACAATGTAGCCTTTAAAGTTTTTTCTGAAAATAGTGACGTAAAGTTAGGTTATGTGGATTCATTATTTGCTGAGCTTTATTTTTACAGTGATGAGTTATACAAATTTGAGCTAAAAGGTAGTGATATTAGAGTTATTACTTATGAAGAAGTTAGAGAAGGTGTTTTTTATAAGTCAGAAGAGGCAGAACTACTCTCTCTAAAATTTGATAGTTTATTTTACTCATTACTTGTTAATTACTCCCTACATGGCTTAAACCAAAGATATTATGAGAAAGACTGGCTAGAAAAACTTTTTCATAAAAATGATGGTTATCAAACCCCTATAGTAATAGAGCCATATCGGAAAAATGGAACCATAGATATTAATGTTCAAGATGAGCTTGTAAAAACAAGGTTAATCCACAACCTTTTATCACCGTCAGGTAGTGATGACTCTTTTAGAGTTTTAAAAAGAAGTGAAAAAAAAGATTATCATGCTCATAGCTTTAAGCTTTGCAATAACCATTCAAAAATAAAAGATATTAAGAGAGAGTATAAACGAGCTGACAGTAGGGATGAAGAAGGGCACTTCCTTAAATTAAGCGATATTGTTGTAGGTGATTTAATAAAAGAGTTATTTCGAGAGTTTGAATGCGAAGATAAGGTAGAAACACTCGATGATTATGGTAGGAACTACTTGCTAAGGAAGTTATTACTAATCACATTGAATAACAATAAATATTATGAATTCTTTAATTTAGTTAAAGGTGAGTACAAGTTTTTAAAAACCAAAAAGTTTATAAAGGCAATTAGGAATGATACTAGTCATAGAGTTGCAAAGTTAAGAAGAGCAATTAACCATTATAAATTTAGTTTATATAACTCAACTGCTAAAACATATATTATTACAGAGGTTTCTCAAGCTATTGAAGAGATATTAAACGAATCTGGAGATGCTCATCTTCATAACAAGCTACCTGAAGATAAATTAGAGTTCCTACTCCCCCCATCATTTTATTATCACCACATTTACTTAGAAGATGAGACTGAATTTTCATCATTAAGCTCGGGTGAAAAGCAAATAGCGTATTCTTTAAATTCGTTAACCTACCATCTGAGGAATTTAGATTCTGTTCTTATTGAATCCGAAAGAGCTAAATATAATTTTGTGAATATTTTTCTAGATGAAATTGAGCTCTGTTTTCACCCTGAATTACAGCGGATTTACCTAAATGAGCTATATAAAACGTTGAAGCGTTTTGACAATGAGAGCGAGCATATTAATGGAATAAATATCTGCTTTATTACTCACTCACCATTTGTATTGTCAGACATACCAGATAGTAATGTTTTATTTCTAACACATCATAATAAATATGAGTTGTTATCTGTACCTTTTGAATCAACTACCAAAACGTTTGCGGCCAATATTCATGACTTACTGAATGATGGCTTTTTTGTAAGTAGCACCATTGGGGCTTTTGCTGAGAGATGTATTAAATGTATTTTAGATTTTGATTTAGAAGTACAACAAACTGACCTATCTAATGAGGAAAGTAAGAAGAAATTGGAAGAGAAGTTTCACAAAGAGGCGAATAAGTTTAGGTATATTATTAGTAGCTTGGGGGATTCATATATTAAACCCATAATGGAAAGTCATTTTATGGCAATAGTTGAGAGGCTGGGTCTAGCTGATATAAAAAGCAACTTGAAGGAAGAAAAAATTAAAGCTTTGGAGCAAGAGCTTAAGTTACTAAGGTCGGATGAAAATGCTTAAAATAGAGTATCCTGAAGTAGGTTCCCCTGAATCTGTAAAATTTATTGAAGATTATCAAAGTGTCTTTAGTTCAGGCATTGATGAAATGCAAAGAAGACTAGATACTATATTGAAAGATCCTAAGTTCTCAAAAGTAATAGTTAAAAAAGTTGATGAAATATTAGTCTTAGATTTTGAGAGTTTGATAAAGCTAAATAAGTCATTCTTAAGTTGTAATCCAGCTCAAAAAGAATTTGAAGAAGTTCAAAAGATTTTTAAATATGATGGAAAGGGGGCTGGGAGTCTGCAAAGAAGAATTGCTAAATTTTTCGTAAAAAATAAAGAATTATTAAATATTCATACATGCTACTTTTGTAACTTAGAATACATAAATCCTTTCGTAGATGTTGCTGATTACCATGATGTTTATGACTTTATTCAAACTGCTCCTCGGAGTGATTTGAATAAAATATATTACATAGTAGAGAGCGATACTAAGAAGATAGTAGAGCTTAGAAATCTATATTCAGGTGATGCGCTTCTTTTAAAAATAAAAGAAACATTAACTCCACGCAAGTTTGAGAATTTGAAATATATGAATTTTAACGATAGTAAATTTCATTTCACTCTTGATCATGTGCTAAGCAAGGGTAAGAACCCACTGTCAGCTTTATCCTTGTTTAACTTAGTACCGAGTTGTTATTCTTGTAATTCAAAGTTCAAGGGGGAACATAGGTTAGTAACTTCAATAAAAGACTCTATATTAAGCCCTACTTGTAATAAGTTTGACTTCAGCTCAAGAAATAAATTTATAGTGGGTTTTTCTAACCCCTTAGTAGACTATTCATTAGTCAAAGGTATTAAAGACTTTACAATTAAGCTCCATATACCGAATAAAACTAAAGGCTATGGTAAGTATGAAGCAGTTTTTAAATTGAATGCTAGGTATAAAGAACATAAAGAAGACATATTAGATTTAATAAGTAAAAAAGAGAAATATCCAACAAGTCATATTCGTACTATTGCTAGGCTTACCAAAACGCCATTTGATGATGTTAAAAAGTCAATATTTGGCGAAGAATTGAGTTTGAGATCTTCCGAACTAAACCGAAAGCCTAAAGCTAAATTAAAAGTTGATATTGCTAGGCAGCTGAAAATTTAGTTTTGAAGCCCTAAGTGGGTGATTGAAGTAACCCATAAATTTATTATTATTGTCTTTCTTACCGAGCTGATGATGTGAAATTGATATACCATCAAAAGAATGTTGACCGTTAATTATAAGGTTCGTAAAGTGTTTTGTACTGCTGAGATTATTTATCATATTTATTTTTAGTACCATGAATAGTACCTGTCATGGTAATTGTTAGTTTTAAACAGCTTTTAAAACAGTTGGTTGGCTTCTCTGTTAAGACTCCCCCAGCTCCACCAATAACGGTTTTTAGATTCGTTGTCTAAAAACCATAAAAAACCCGCAACTTGAGCAATCAAGTTGTGGGTTTTTTTATGGTTATAGCTTATTTATTGCAGCTGATCCGATTTAAGAGAATAGGGTAGCCACTTTAAGAGTTTGCTAAACAGCATATCTTGGGAAATAGGTTTGGAAATATAATCATTCATGCCTGACTCTAAACATTTTTCTTTATCGCCGGTCATTGCATTTGCAGTCATTGCTATAATGGTAATTGGCGCTGCTTTACTTTGTTTTTCATTGTTTCTTATTGATATTGTGGCTTGATAACCATCCATAACTGGCATTTGGCAGTCCATTAAAATAAGTGAATATGGATTTGATGTGTTTGCTTGAGCTAAATATTCAAGGGCTTCTTGGCCATTGGCTGCAATATCGACAAAAGTAATGCCCATTTTTTTCAAAGTGATTGAAGCAACCATCTGATTGACCTGATTATCTTCTGTTAATAAAATTCTAATATTCTCGGCCCATATAATATCATCTGGAAGTAATGCTTTTTTACCTATGGTGGGCGTGTGTGAACGTGTACCTTCTGAATCTATTTTTTCAGGTAAGCACGCTTCAAGCATGCGAATAAGGCCTTTTGTTGTTATTGGTTTAGGAAATTGCGTAGCAAAATGACTTTGATTTAGCACTTCGTTACTTTCAGGTTCATTTATAGTTGTGATTAATGCGAGTTTAGAAATATGAGGATGATCTAAAGCATTTATTTTTTCACCAAGGGCTAATCCATTGCCGTCATTTAATTTTTTGTCAATTATAACAATATCAAAAGGGCGAGTAGGTTGGGTATAACATTGCTCGTAACTGACAAGTGCAGACTTGGTCGATGAACTTGTTGTTACATTTGCTCCCCAATGTGAAAGTTGTCTTTCAAGCATAGTAGAGAGGCTGCGATTACTGCACACAATATGTATGTTTTTATTGGTTATGTTAACCGGTTGGCTGATTTTTTCTGGTTTAGTGCTTTTTTTAAATGTTACATCAAAGCTGAATTTACTTCCTAGATGCTCTTGCGATTCAACGTTGATATCACCTTCCATTAAAAGGCATAGTTTTTTTACAATTGCTAATCCTAAACCCGTTCCACCGTATTTACGTGTGGTGGATGAATCAACCTGAGAGAATGATTTAAAAAGCTTTGTTTGTTGATCAGCCGTTATACCAATGCCGGTGTCTTTTACTTGGCAGTAAAAGCGCATTTCAGTTGTATTAATTGGCAATAGTTTAGCTATTATTGTTACTTCGCCTTTCTCGGTAAATTTAAGCGCGTTATTAACAAGGTTGACGAGTATTTGCTTAAGGCGTCCAGAGTCGCCAATTACATAGCGGGTCTCAATGTTAGTCGTATCTAAAACCAGTTCAATGTTTTTTTGATAGGCTTGTATTGCTGATGTTTCAATAAAATCGTCAAGTACGTCGCGCACGTTAAATTGGAGCTCTTCCAGTTCAAGCTTACCGGCATCCACTTTTGAAAAATCTAAAATATCGTTAATTATATTTAATAAAAAATTCGCGCTGTTAACCGCAATACGTGCATGCTCTTGCTGAGTCGGCTTTAATGGGCTATCTAGTAGAAAATTTAACATCCCCAAAACCCCATTTATAGGGGTACGTATTTCATGGCTCATTGAAGCTAAAAACTCACTTTTAACGATACTTGCTTGCTCAGCCAGCGCTTTTGCTTCAATTAATGAATCGTTAGCAGCAATACGTTTTGTTATATCTTGTTGTATCCCTACAAATGCTGTGAGGTTGGAATACTCATCAAATACGGGAGATATTTGCAAACTATTCCAAAATGCAGTGCCATCTTTTTTATAGTTTAATATTTCTATCCTTTGCGTTTTGAGTGCTTGTATTGCATGTTTAAGAGTAGAAATTGATTTTTTACTTGTTTCAGGTCCTTGCAATATTTTGCAATTGACTCCAAGCATTTCGTGCTTTTTATAGCCGGTTATATTTTCAAAAGCAGTATTAACAAAAACTAAAGGAAGCCCTTGCACTTTAGCGTCGGCAATCGAGATACCTACATTACATGACTCTATAGCATGAGCGAGTAAATCATTTTGCTCTTTCGCTTTTTTTAACGCGTCTTGAGATGCTTTTTGTTCGGTAACATCCGTAATTGACCCCGCCATTCTTATTGCAAAATTATTTTTATCTCTGAGTGCCATTCCTTTTACTCGATAGTAGCGGTATAGCCCCGATTTTGTTTTTAACCGGTATTCAATATCATAAGGTGTACTATTTTTTAAGTGAGCTGTTAGGCGTTTATTGTGCTCACAAATATCGTCAGGGTGTACAAGCTCAAAAAAAGAGTCTGCCTTGTTTGGTAGTTCATCACTATCTTGATAACCAAGGAGCGCTTTAATACGTGGTGAAAAATACATCTTCGTTGATACAATATCCCAATCCCATATACCATCATTACTGCCTTTCACTGCCAGTTCATAACGGGCTTCGCTTAATTTAATTGCTTTTCGAGATGATTCTAAGAGTTTAAAAGGGTTGAGTAGTAAATGTCGTCCAAACATTAGCAATATAGTTGAAGAAATTAACAGGCTAAAAACAAGGGCTACAGCAATATCTTTCATAAAGCTGGCTACTTTATTTGTCAGTAACGTACTTGTTGTAAAATACTCAAGTTTAATATCTGTTGAGCCAATCTGCTTATGATTAATATTTATATAGTCTTCATTTTCTCGTAAGTTTGAAAAGGACACCCACGGCCCCTGTAAGGTAAAACTATGGCTATCAACTTTAAACTTTGCAGGTAATAGCTCTACCAATGGGGTATTAAATTGAATAATTAACGCACCTTCACTAAGGCCGTTATATTTAATAGGTACTGCCATGATAAATAAATCATTTTTACTCGTTTGATTCAGGATTATGGCCGTGTCTAGTTTGTCTTCGAGAATACCCGATAACCAATTGGGCGCTAATGAAATTATTTTCGCTAGCGAAGTGTCATTACTGTAAACAACTTCCTGAAGTATATTAACAATAGCAATGCTTTCTATTTTACCTAAAATTTTATACTCAAATAAATAATCCAGCATGATCGCTTTTGATGTCTCTGAGCCCATAGTTGACGTTGTAAGTATTGGTTGCTTGGCCAGATCTTTAAGAATTTGCTCTCTTGTTTCAATAAAGAGTGTTAAGTAGCTCGTTGTAAGCTCTGACTCCATTTCAATACTTTCACTTTGTAAGTTTCGAATTGTATCCTCAGCGCGGCTACCAACAAGTACAAGGCTTATACCTATTGAAAATAAAAGACTTAAAGCCAAAAAAGTATAAAAAGCATAATTAGTATTAAGCTTAATTTTTTTACTAAATTTGCTAAGCATATGTCGTTATACCTCTTCCTTTAGTTATTTTTTATCACATATATGCTGCCATCGGTTTTATAATTGGCCATACATAAATCATCAACTCCTAGCGCCTCATGGGCATCAGTATTGCTTGTAGTCCAAGTACTAAAAGGCTGTTTATATTCTTTAATTAAACCATTTACAGGTTTGTTTATATTCTCTAATGCTACTTTTATGTTTGCTCTATTATTACTGACATTATCCGTAAGAGTGATTTGCGAAATAGCTTGAAGAAGTATTTTTGTTAAATCATATGCATGTATAAACCCAGCGGGTGCAGCTAGTTCTTCTAAAGAAACAGATAAAAGCGTTGCTTGCTCTTGTACATGTTTTGTAAGCGTTGCTTGCGGTTTTTTTAAAAAAGAAAAGCAGCTTTGAATAAAGTGTAAGTTTAGATTTGACTGCAAGGCTGTTTTTACTTTACTAAAAAAATCCCCACCCGTAATCCCCCAGTGGCTGACAATGGGTAGGCGTTCACTTGCTTCAAAGCTCTCCATAGCACGAATTATTTCAGCGCCTTCAATTGCATTGCCAACAAACAAAATACAATCTGCTTGATCATTTATTATTTTGCGTAAAATTATTTTTGCACTGTTTATTTTAGTGTTCCAGTTAAACCAATCTAC
The DNA here is from genome assembly GCF_014905615.1 of Pseudoalteromonas aliena SW19. NCBI lineage: Bacteria > Pseudomonadati > Pseudomonadota > Gammaproteobacteria > Alteromonadales > Pseudoalteromonadaceae > Pseudoalteromonas > Pseudoalteromonas aliena. Next base: position 140,051 of record NZ_AQGU01000026.1, on the reverse strand, counting down.
TTTAGTGTCTTTGTCTCCAATTGCTTTTATTATTGAGTTGTAGTTAGATTTCCCCCATGGCGTATTTTCTAATAATAGTTGTGGGTTTTTGCAGTTTAAGGTGTTGGTTGCATATTGGACCATTCTGTATCCTGCTTTTGTATCGTCAACAGAGAGTCTAAATACCCAGTTTTTATCGCTTGGGTAGCGTGTAATAGGCCCACCTGCTGCCCATGGCACCAAAAGTAACAGTTCGTTTTTATTTATAAAATCTCTATTTTTAATATAAGGTGGTGAATGCAATCCGCCTAAAAAAACCAGCGCATTTGGGTCTTTTAAAAATTGTCGCATATGTAATAAGCTGCGATTAGAGTTACCTCTGTTATCTTTTTCGACAATATTTATTTGGTAGTTTTGGGCACTATAATCAACTTCAGCAAGCGCAGTAAGTGCCCCCATTTTCATCGCATAAGCAGATTCGTTATGGTTTGAATAGTCAGAGTCATGATAAATGGTGAGTGTTTTAACACTTTGCGTATTTGCGCTTAGTTCAAATGGCAAGGTAAATAAAAGGCTTAATAAGGCAAGTAAAGTGGTGATACGCATAGAGAAACTTTATGTTAGTAATTTGTTGTAAAGTTAGCGTATTTTTTGATTATTTTCCCGTTTTAAAAGAAATGATTTTGGTATAAATGAAAAACGATAAATTAGTATTGAGTAATAGGCGCATTTATTTAATGCTTATGTGAATAAAAAGAACCCGTATTAAAACGGGTTCCTTTTGAAATGCTAAGCTTATTTAAAGTCGCTTGGGTTGTGGCGCTCTACCATTTGTTCTTCTTCAGGACCCCATGTGCGATTAACACGACGCCCTCGTTTTACAGCGGGGCGCTCTGATATTTGTTTAGCCCAGCGAACAACGTGAGTGTATGAAGCAACATCTAAAAATTCAGCTGCATCGTACAAATCGCCAAGCACTAATGAGCCGTACCACGGCCAAATTGCGATATCAGCAATAGAGTACTCATCACCTGCCATATAATCATTGTCACCTAAGTGACGATTTAATACATCAAGTTGGCGTTTCGTTTCCATAGTAAAGCGGTCAATGGGATATTGCATTTTGCTTGGTGCATAACTGTAAAAGTGACCAAACCCGCCACCTAAATAAGGCGCAGAGCCCATTTGCCAAAATAGCCAGTTACGACACTGCGTTTTAGCTTTCAAATCTTTAGGGGTGAGCACATCAAATTTTTCGCTAAGGTACTGTAAAATAGAGCCTGATTCAAAAATGCGAGTCGGTGGCGTGGTTGAATGATCCATAAGCGCTGGAATTTTTGAATTTGGATTAATATCAACAAAGTCAGATCCGAATTGATCGCCATCACCGATGTTAATGAGGTATGCGTCGTACTCGGCATTCGTTAAACCAAGCTCTAAAAGCTCTTCAAACATAATAGTGGCTTTTTGACCATTAGGTGTCGCAAGGGAATAAAGCTGAAATACGTGCTCGCCAATAGGTAAGGTTTTATCATGAGTCGCGCCCGCAATTGGGCGGTTAATACTGGCAAATTTTCCGCCACTTTCGCTGTCCCACGTCCATACTTTTGGTGGTATATAATCATTTTGCTCACTCATAAATAACCTCTCTGTTAGATAAAATTGTTTAAAGGTGGTCTGTTTAATTTATCGATCTTTAAATTTATCGGCTTTTGCTAATTTAAAACCTAAAAGGATTCCGCTTAACGCTCCAAATAAATGACTTTCGAACGATACATGAAAACGTTGTGGTAAAACGCCCCATATAAAACCGCTATAAAGTACGGCAACTACAACGGCAATAATGATTGATTTTAGTGAGCGCCTGATAACTCCGTAGCAAAGTATAAAGCCCCACAGGCCATATATAACGCCGCTTAAACCGACATGAATATTACTGCGGCCAAATATCCACACTAACAACCCGCCTACACACGCTGTAAAAATAAATACATTGTAAAAACGCTTAACGCTGTATTGGCAAATTAGCCAACTTAACACTACAAATGGGACCATGTTGCTAGCGAAGTGCCACCAGCTACCATGTAAAAAGGGGGCGCACAGTATGCCAATTAAACCTTGGATACTGCGTGGATATATACCTAGCCCATTTAAGTTAATTCCGGGTAGACTATTGATCACTTGTAATACAAAGCAAATAGTAACGACGCTAAAAATTGCGAAACGCGTACTGGTTAGCAACGACAGGGTGGTTGGCTTGGTTTGCATATAATTGCTCTAGTTAACTTAAGAGTTGCCAGTATAGGAATTGTATTTAGTAATTAAAAGCAATTAAAAAAGCACAGCATAAAAATGCTGTGCTTTTTTTAATTACTACTGGCTATTAACCAAGTTTGGTTAGTAGCTTTTTAGCGGCGAGTTCAGAACTTGCAGGATTTTGGCCTGTGATTACTAAACCATCTTCTAGTGCAAGTACGCCCCAGTCTTCAGTTTTTTGGTAATCGCCACCTTTTTTAATTAGCTCGTCTTCAACTAAAAATGGCACTATGTCGGTAAGCTGCACTGCTGCTTCTTCAGAGTTAGTAAAACCAGTTACTTTTTTACCCGCAACTAATGCATTACCATCAATATCTTTAACATTTAAAAATGCCGCACTTGCATGGCATACCGCAGCCACTGGTTTTTGCTCTTTTATAAAGCTTTCGATAAGTGAAATTGAATCAGTGTTATCAACCAAATCCCATAATGGGCCGTGGCCACCTGGGTAAAATACGGCATCAAAGTCGCTTGAATTTACTTCACTCAACACTTTAGTGTTTGCCATTAATGTTTGTGCTGCGCTATCTGCGTCGTAACGTTTAGTTGCATCTGTTTGGAAATCAGCAAGCGTACTTGTCGGATCAATGGGTGGTTGGCCACCAGCTGGAGACGCTAAGGTTACTTCAACACCTGCATCAATGAATGCGTAGTACGGGGCTGCAAATTCTTCTACCCAAAAACCAGTTTTTTCGCCAGTGTTACCAAGCTCTGCGTGAGATGTAAGAACCATAAGTATTTTTTTAGACATTAAATGTATCCTTCTGATGATTTGAATTAGTTAATCTTGCTTACCAACTACTATATGCACTAACACCGCTTTAAACAACGATGATAAATTTAACTTTATTGGTTTAATAATTGATACAATAAAGAGGTTGAATTTTAAATACGCTACGGAGCGTTTATGAAAGTCTCGTTTGAGCAATTAAAAAGCATGGTTGTATTTGCGCAAATTGTAGAGCAGGGCAGCTTAACCGCTGCTGCAAAGCAATTAGGGCTTACGCGAGCCGTGGCAAGTTATCACTTAAAAAAACTTGAAACCCAGCTTGAGGTTACTTTATTAAATCGCTCAACTCGTACTATGGCGCTTACTGAGGCGGGTATTGCTTATTATGAGCGCTGTAGAATCATTACCGAACAGGCTAACGCAGCTAATCAGCAAATAGAGAATATAAAAAGTGAACCACAAGGTTTGCTTAAAATTAGCTGCCCTGTAAATGTAGGAATGCAGCTAATTGTGCCGGCAATAAATACCTTTAAGCGCCAATACCCTAAAATTCAAATAGATTTACAACTTACCGACGACGTTATTGATATTATTAAAAATGGCTTTGATTTTGCTATTAGAGGGGTGGCGCTGAGTGACTCTAATTTACAAGCAACTAAGCTGACGACAATGAGCACATGCATTTGTGGTGCGCCAGATTATTTTGCTCATTTTGGTAAACCTAAAACGCCTTTAGAATTGGCAGAGCATCAATGGGTGGTTTATCAATTGGGTAGTAAAACATTAACACTTCAAAAAGATGGAAAAAAACACGACATCATAATGCAAGGTGGTTTAAGTACTAATAACGCCGCTGCGCGTACCGCTTTTGTCGAAGCCGGGCATGGCATTGGCCGTATACCGCTTTATGATGCCTGGCCAAAAGTACAAGCAGGGTTGCTTGAAATTGTATTAGATGATTATAAAAGCAAAGATATTGAACTGTACGGGGTATTTCCGCCAGGAGCAGCGGGCTCTAAAAAGCTACGGTTATTTATTGATTACTTAAAAGCCTATTTTGTAAAACAGCATACCGCTTTAGGTATGCTGAAAAGCGTTTAATTATTTTCGTTTTTAAAACATTTATAAAGTACGGTTAAATAATGCCACCGCTTGTTGATACATATTAATTGCAAGGGCAGCGTCGTATCGCTCGCCTTCATCACGCATAAAGGCATGTTGCGCATTAACTTCTTGCCATTGGTAATTAATAGCTGTAGTTACACATTGCTGATAAATTTTTGTACGACCTTCTTGCGGTACATGTGGGTCTTGTTTACCCCATATAAAGTGAATTTCACCTTGTATATCAGCCATACGCTCTAATGAGTTATTTCCAGGCTGTGCAGGTAATATATCGCTGTGAATATCGGTTGCGTATAAACAAAATGCCGCTTTAATTTCAGGATTTAGCGCCGCTCTATAAGCTAAATGTCCGCCAATACATACGCCCATAGTGCCGACGGTTCCTGTGCAATAGCTTTGTAATCTAATAAAGTCGATTAGGGTTTGTGTGTCGCTATCGTGATGCTCAAGTGGCTTTGCCCATTTATCAGCGTTGCCTTTATCCTTACCTGCATCATCGTAAGCGAGCACTGTACCTATAGGATTTAACTCATGAAACACTTCAGGTACTAAGACTACAAAGCCATGGCTTGCTAAAATAGCTGCGCTGCGTGCAATAGGGGCCGTTTGTTGAAAAATTTCAGAATAAAAAATAAGTGCAGGGAACTGTCCTTGCGTCTGAGGACGGTAAACAGTGGTGCGCATCAGGCCTGTTGGCGTTGGCAAGTCTGCGGTATGGTGTTGAACAATCATAAAAGCGCTCAGTTATATAAAAGTATATGGTAACCGAGCGCGATAAAATAAACGACTTTTGTTGTCGAGTATTTAAATACTAACAGGCATTTTAGTGCAGCTTGCGTAGTAGCTTACTGTTGCGGGCCAGTCTGAGAATATTCCCATTACGCCTACATCTTGTGCCAGTACATCAACAACGGTCATCATGTCGCCATCGTTATTTATAACGTCAGCAATTGACTGATAGTAATAACCGCCACCTTCATTTAGTGGGCCTGAGCGCTCAAGGCTCCATGCAATAATATTAAGCCCCGCCGCTTTAGCGTCAATTGCGTATTGCGAAGGTGTAATGTTGTTATCGTTATCAATTGTTAAAAGCATCCACATAGGCGGCGCTATAATTTTAACGCCATCAGCAAAAAGTTGTTCCATGCTTGGCTGCCATGTATCTGCATTATTTGGGTCGAAACCAGCATCGCTATCACGACCATCTAAGTAAACACTTTGCGCCGCAAATTCAGGGTTTGAATTAATCCAATATTTCACATCGGCTAGATTAAATGATTGCGGATAAACACGATTAGCAGGGACATCCATTTGTGTATATTCATCGATCATTTTTTGCGCGTACTGTGTTTGCGTCATCCCATCAAAAGGCATGCTAACTTGTGGCGATTTAAGCTCTGGGGTCATTTTTACACCCAACTCTTTAAATAGCGTAATACTTTGCTTATGAGTTAATAGTGTACCGCTGGTGGCGTATAAGTCGGTGCGCCAACTTGGCGTGCCATCCATGTAATCGGCAACCGTTGTCGCACTGGTATTAGCGCCATCCATTTTACCTTCAAGGGTTAAAAACTCCGCTAAGCTTATGTCGCTGGTACAACATTTAGCAGAAGCGGCAATACTATTAGCAGGGTCGGCTGGTGTAAATGGCACACTGCATTTAGCTGCTAGTTCAGGAATGGCTAAAATATTAGTTGTGGTGTGTAAGTCGCATTGAGAATGGCGACACACAAGCTCTTTATCGTTTGTAAATGTGACATCACATTCAATAATGCCAGCGCCCATTCTAGCGGCGGCAACGTACGCCTCCTTAGTATGTTCAGGGTATTGCATTGGCGCACCACGATGACCTATTGAAAAGTCGGTACGATAAAAAGGCCCTTCATTACATGATGCTAATTTTGTTTTTAGTGCACTGGGTGCCATATCATTAATTAAATAGTCAGGGCGAGTACCGAGTTGAATTTTTCCTTTATTAGCGACTTCTTCAACTTGATCATTGGTAACAGTAACTTGTTTTTCTATTATTTTTTCATTGTTATTGCAGCCAGCAAGTGTACTCAAAAACAGGCAACTCGCAAGCAAGGTAATGCACTTCATTGTTTATCCTTAAAAAGTAAAATTTTTATTATTTTAATGGTTATTAATGACAACTTAGCTACAAGCTTATTAATTTACGTTTTTATTAGGGCCTGTTTATCTTTCGAGGTTAAATTTGCAGCAGTGTGTTTGGTATTTAGGCAAGGCAGAGCCTATGGTGTGTGGTTATTCCCCATAAATAGGCGATAACGCAGCATAAATGCCAAACATGCGCTGCCCTTGGGTTCTGCCTAGGGGCAATTAACTCTTTGTTACTCGGTTTTTACTTAGCCCACTAGGTTACAAACCTCACGCCGCGATTAAATCGCCCCTAGATTGAACGAATTTTAATCCTGAAAGGTCAACAGGCCCTAAAAATTTGATTCACTAATAATGCGCCTAACATTATAGCTGCTCCAATGCTTAGCCGGAGGATATCAGCGTCTCGGTTCCAAATAAGCACATTAACTATAATACCAGCCGGAATGAGTAAATTATTCATAACAGCCAGTGCACCCACATTGACAAGCGTTGCGCCTTTATTCCACATAAAGTAACCAAGGCCAGATGCTACAACGCCTAAATAAACAAGTATGCCCCATTGTGTTGATGTGCTTGGCAGCTTATTTGCGTTGCCAAATAAGGCATAACACACACTGGCGACAATTAATGCGCCGATAAAAAACCAGCCAAATACAGTTTTATCGTCAAGCTGTTTGTTTTGCATTAAGCGTTTGTAGGTTACTTGGCCTACAGCAAAACTTATATTCGCACCTTGAACTAATAATAAGCCGATTATGAAATTGCTATTTAGATTTTCGTAACGAATGGTAATTGCACCGATTACAGCAATAAGTGCGACTATAAAAAAGCGCGGGTTAAAATGTTTGTTTAATGCATCATTTAGCAGAGTAATGTACAAAGGAGTCATTACTGTAAATAGCAGTACTTCGGGAACGCTTAAAAATAAAAAGGAGTGATAGTAAAAGCTATACATAACACCAAGTTGTATGGCGCCAATCAGCATGAGCTTTAACGCTTGCGGCCTAGGAGTTTGCTTAAACTTTAAAAAAGGCAAAAAGATTAATGTTGCCAGTGCGATGCGTATTAATACGCTAAACCATGCATCAACCTGACCTGCTAAATACACGCCAATTAAACTAAACGAAAATGCCCAAAGTAAAGTTACTGCAAATAAGTACCGCATAGTCATCATCTTTAAATAATTAATGACAGCAGTTTATCTGTTATATATTGATCTATAAACAATAAAAGCCCGCAAGCGGGCTTTTATAAGAGAATAACTAAATTATTAATTATTCAACTAAACCACGGCGCTTAAGTAGTGCGTCGGTTGTTGGTTTTTGACCTCTAAACTCAATATAGCTTTGCATTAAGTCGCGGCTATTACCTTTTGATAGGATTTCTTTACGGAACTTATCACCATTTTTACGTGTTAAGCCGCCGTTATTTTCCATATGTGCAAAAGCATCTGCTGCAAATACTTCAGTCCAAAGATACGCATAGTAACCAGCTGAATAACCGCCTGCGAATGTATGGCTAAAGAAGTTTGACTTATAACGCGGTGGTACAGGGTAGTAAGCAATACCGTGTTTTTCTAATGCATCTTGCTCAAAGGTTTGAACGTCAGTTACTTTTTCATCAGAACCAAATGAATGCCATTCCATATCAAGCAATGCAGCAGCTAAATACTCAGTAGTACCGTAACCTTGGTTGAATTTTTGCGATTCAAGCACTTTATCAAGTAACGCTTTTGGAATTGGTTCACCCGTTTTGTAATGCTTAGCGTAGTTAGCAAGTACCGTTGGTTCAATCATCCAATCTTCGTTTGCTTGCGACGGAAATTCAACAAAGTCACGCGCCGTTGCAGTACCCGCTAAGCTTGGGTATTTAACATCTGAGAATAAACCGTGTGCAGCATGACCAAATTCATGGAACATAGTAGACACTTCGTCAAACGTCATTAGCGTAGGTTCGCCTGCAGCAGGTTTTGGAATGTTTTGCGCATTATAAATAACCGGTTTAGTGCCTTTTAAGCCACTTTCGCTTACGTATGCACTCATCCATGCACCGCCACGTTTACCTTCACGTGCGTAAGGGTCTAAGTAAAATAAGCCAATGGCACTGTTATCAGCGTTAAATACTTCATACACAGTTACGTCTTCATGATAAACAGGCAGGTCTTTACGCTCTTTAAATGTAATGCCGTAAAGTTTATTCATTGCGAAGAATAAACCGTCGTGAATTACCGACTGCATTTCAAAGTATGGTTTAACAAGGGCTGGGTCTAAGTTGTACTTTTCTGCTCGTACTTTTTCAGCATAAAAAGTCCAATCCCATGGTTTAAGCTCAAAGCTTTCGCCAGAATCGTTAATTACTTTTTGAATGGCGGCAGCTTCTATTTTCGCTTTTTCAACTGCTTTCGGTGCAAGATCATCTAAAATGCCATATACGTTATCAGTGGTTTGCGCCATACGTGATGTCATTACATAAGAAGCCCAATCTTTATAGCCTAAAAGCTCAGCTTTTTGAGCGCGTAGGTTGGTTTCTTTGATAATGATAGGGCCGTTAGTTTTTGCAGCACGGTTTGCAGAAGCTTTAAAAACTTGCTCACGTAAATCGCGGTTTTCAAGGCTGCTTAAAATTGGCTGTTGCGTTGTATTTACTAGCGTGATCATGTAGCCGTCTTTGCCCGCTTTTTTAGCAGAAGCTGCAAGACCGGCAATTTCACCTTCAGAAAGACCCGCTAATTTGCTCTTATCAGTAACGACAATAACGTCTTCTTTGTACGATTTTAAAATGTTCTGTGAAAACGCAGTCGATAGCTGAGCTAGCTCTGAGTTTATTTCACGCATTTTAGCTTTTTCAGCATCGTTTAATTTAGCACCTGCTTTTACAAACTGCTTGTAGTAAAAATCAACTAAGCGTTGATCTTCTGCGTTCAATTTATCTTGGTTGTCGTAAATTGTTTGTACGCGTTTAAATAATGCACTATTTAAATAAATATCATCTGAGTGAGCCGATAATACAGGCGCCATTTTTTCATCAATGCGTTGGTACTCATCATCTGAGATCAAGCCAGATAAGTTATAAAATGCGGCTGATACACGATTCAATAACTCGCCTGACAGCTCCATTTCAACTAATGTGTTTTCAAATGTTACTGGAGCTGAGTTATTAGCGATAGCTTGAATTTGCGCTGTGTGTTGTGCAATGCCTGCATCGAATGCAGCTTCGTAATCTTTAGTGCCAAACTTATTAAACTCAGGGGCCATGTACTGTAATGGGCTTGGTTTAAATAAAACATTGTTTGCGTTAATGTCTTGCACTTGTGCAGTGTCTTCTTTTGCCGTGTTTTTTGTTTCATCTGATGAACAGGCAGATAGTAATAGGGTACTAGCAATAGTAGTGGCGATCAGTGTCTTACGCATAATAACTCCATAGAAAGATTAGCCGGAATAGGCTTTGCGAGTTGAAAAACACAGCTAACTTATCAAATTTTGATTTATATACAATAAAGTTTATCGGTATTAAGCGCTATTTGGGCGCAAATTAACTAATAATGAGCATTTAGAGGGTAAAGCAGCCCTAAATAATATTATTTGAGCTACTTTAAAATATAAAAAAGGAGGTTGTTTGTGTATTAGGAGTTAACTGCGGCTAAAGTCATAAAGAGTTAATAAATTGTACATAAAGCATATATTGAACTTATTAACTGCACGTTTTAGTTATATTATGGCGTGCTAATTTAATGCTAAAATCTTACTTTAAAGCGACTTAATTTAAAGCGCTCCTGCTTATTTGGAAAATAAATGACGTTAGAATACATAAACCAAATTCTTGCCTTTGTTGTATTTAGTTACAGCGATGTACACATTACCGTAGCCAAGATAATTAAAGTGCCTTTAATACTCTTTGCTATTTGGTTTATTGTTACGCGTATTGGTAAGTTAATAAAAAAAACCTTATTGGCAAAAAAATTAAGTCTAGACGCAGTGCATTTATTTACACGTATCTACTTTATTATCAGTATCGCTATTTTGGTTTTTACATCCTTAGAAGTGCTTAGCATTCCTGTTACTGCATTTGCATTTGTATCGGGTGCTATTGCTATTGGTGTTGGTTTTGGTGCGCAAAATATTATCAACAACTTTATAAGTGGTTGGATACTTATGTGGGAGCGGCCAATTCGTATTGGTGACTTTTTAGAAGTCGGTAATGCAAAAGGAGTCGTAGAGACAATAAATACGCGCTCAACACGTATTCGCCGAAACGACGGTGTGCATATGCTTATTCCCAATAGTCAGCTATTAGAAAACACAGTGACTAACTGGACATTAATTGATGGTAATGCACGTTCAGCCGTAAGTGTGGGGGTTGCTTATGGATCAGATGTGTTGCTGGTTAAAAAATTAATTCAGCAAGTGCTCGATGATCACGAAGCTATATTAGGTGATCCAAAGTCGACGGTATTATTTGATGACTTTGCCGATAGCTCACTGGTGTTTAATGCTATTTTTTGGGTGTGTGCAGAGTCTGAAACTATGCTCAGAAAAGTACGCAGTGATATTCGCTTTAGTATTTATGCCGTATTTGAAGAGCATGATGTTGTCATCGCTTTTCCTCAAAGAGATATTCATATAGACGGTGAGATTGCATTTAAGCGGAGCTAATACCAAACTGCATAAATCTTTGCTCAATTTAACGAATTAAATTGCACTATAACGTCGTTAAAATTTTTTATTTAGAACCACTAGATACAAAAATTTTTGCCTAGTTCTAGCGTAATTTTTTAACGTTAAATAGACCTCATATATAAGCAGATTGGTATAAAAGCATTTCATCATTAAAAATAACAAAGCCGCTCGTGCGGCTTTTTTGTTTTTAATTTTCATTATAAAAACGAAACTAGCTACTTTAATAGCTATTTTACAGGGAAGGACATATGTCCTCTTTTTCGTGCTTTTAGACGCTAAAGTGTATGAAAATGGCGTGAATTGTAGTTAAATGTTACAAAAAAGTTTACAATTTTATGCAGTAAAATTATTTGGCAGTGGTATAATCTCCAGCGTTCGTTCAGCCTTATCGCATCGTTTTTGTACTCTCGATAATAAGGTCCGCGCAGCATATAGCAAGACGCGAAAAATTGGCCGAGCCCGCAACTTACCTCCATGGTATAAATTGCGCAACACATAAACCGTTGAATAAGAGTGCACACAAAAGGTTAAACCCAACATGAAAGCAATGAAAAGATCTACGTTAGCGACCCTAATCAATGCAACGTTGTTCTCTGCAGTAGCAGGTACTTCATTTTCTTCTTTAGCTGCGCAAGAAACAGCTAAAAAAAGTAATCAATTAGAAGTTATTCAAGTCACAGCTCGTAAACGTGTAGAAAACGCACAAGAAGTTCCTGTCGCAGTATCTGCACTGCAAGGTGATAATCTTGACGCCTACAGCTCAGCTGGTATGGATATTCGTTTTTTAAATGCAAAAATTCCAAGTTTATCTATTGAGTCTTCATTTGGTCGTTCATTCCCACGCTTTTATGTTCGTGGTTTAGGTAATACCGATTTTGATTTGAATGCATCACAACCTGTTTCTCTTGTAGTTGATGAAGTAGTTCAAGAAAATGCTATTTTAAAAGGTTTCCCTGTATTTGATGTTGAACGCGTAGAGGTTTTACGTGGACCACAAGGTACATTGTTTGGCCGTAATACACCGGCTGGTCTTGTTAAGTTTGATACAGTTAAACCAAGTCAAGAGTTTGATGGCTATGGCTCTGTTTCTTATGGAAGTCGTGGTGCTATAGATACAAGTGGTGCTGTTGGCGGTGCTTTAACAGATCGCTTATCTGCTCGCGTGTCTTTATTATGGCAAGACAAAGATGATTACATTGATAACCAAGCGCCAGGCTTTGAGGCTAAAGATGAGCAAGGTGGATACACTGAAAAAGCAGCGCGAGTTCAATTTTTATACGAAGGCGATGACTTCACTGCTTTATTAAACTATCACACACGTGATTTAGATGGTTCACCCATTGCCTTTCGTGCAAACGTAATTAAACCAGGTACTAACGAGTTAGTCGATAATTTTGAAAACGATGTTGTTTATCAAGATGCGGCATCACGCTCTACTCAACAAGTAGAGTCTGAAGGCGTAAGTTTAAAGCTTGAATGGGAACTTGAAAACCACACAATTACGTCAATTTCTGCTTGGGAAAGTGCTGAAATATACTCACGTGGTGATATCGATGGTGGTTATGGTGGTTACTCTATTGATAGTGTTGCCGTTAATATGGGACCTGGTTTCATCCCTTTCTCTTCAGAAAGTGCTGATGGTATTCCTGATCACGACCAGTTAACGCAAGAGCTACGTTTATCAAGTAATTTCGATGGCGACTTAAATTATCAAGTGGGTGTATTTTACTTTGATGAAGAACTAACAATTGAAAACTTTAGTTACGATACATCAAGTAATGGCACTTTAAATGGCTTTGTTCGCCAGCAACAAGATACAACTGCTTGGGCTATATTTGGTTCAGTAGATTATACTTTTACTGATGATTTAAAAGTAACAGCGGGTCTTCGTTACTCTGATGATGATAAAGATTTTGTAGCTGACCGTACACTTAGCCCAATTGGTGGTGGTGCTTTACTTGTAGAGCGTGATGTAAGTGATGACCACGTTAGCTGGGATTTATCTGCAAATTACAAAGTAAACGATGACGTTAACTGGTACGGCCGTATAGCAAACAGCTTCCGCGCACCGAGTTTACAAGGTCGAATTTTGTTTGGTGATGATGTAACAACAGCTGAATCAGAAACAGTAACGTCATACGAAACAGGTATTAAATCAGACGTTTTAGACGGTCAAGGCCGTGTTAATGCAACTGTTTTTTACTACACAATGGACGACCAACAACTTACTGCCGTTGGTGGTGGTGCTAACTTTAACCGTTTAGTGAATGCAGATAAAACGACGGGATATGGTTTTGAGTTAGATACTCAATGGGTATTAAGCGATGAATTCAATGCATCATTTAACTTAAGCTACAATAAAACAGAAATTAAAGATAACGGTTTAGCTGTAGCCGTTTGTGCTCAATGTAAAGTTACAGACCCAACTTTCCAAGTCGCAGGTGCATTTGGACCTGAAGATCGCGCAATCCTTAATGGTAACAGCTTACCGCACGCACCAGAGTGGATCTCGAACTTTACACTTCGTTATACTAAAGAGCTTGCCGATGGTAACTTCTTCGCTAGCGGTGATATTTCTTACCGTAGTAAAATCAATATGTTCCTTTATGAATCAGTAGAATTTGAAGGTAAAGAACTTGTTGAAACAGGCCTTCGTACTGGTTACACATGGTCTGAAGGCGACTACGAATATGAAGTTGCTGCCTTTGTTCGTAACTTATTTGACGAGCAGCAAGTAATTGGCGCAGTCGATTTTAATAACAATACAGGTATTGTTAATGAAGAACGCTATGTTGGTGCTGAATTTAAAGTTAACTTTTTCTAAAGATAACCCTAAATTATATTAATTTTTAAAAGCCTGCCTTGTGCAGGCTTTTATGTTTTTATAAAGCTGGTAAAGTAGCGCTAATTAATTTAATGGGATAAAACAATGGCTGGATTTTGGAATTACCGTGTGATTTTTTGTGAAGCGACTAAAGATGAAGCAGCACAGTACCAAATACACGAAGTAGAATATAACCTAAATGGTAAAGTAACTAATTGGTCTGAAACGGGGGCTGCGCCTTTTGGAACAACGCTTGATGAATTAAAAGATGACTCGGAGCGCTTAAAAACAGCATTTGAAAAACCGGTGCTTAAAGTCGTGCGAAAAGCACGTGGTTATGAACTTGTTGATATTGAAACGGGTGAAGAAGCTATCGGTGAGCCGCCAGCTGGTTTAACTGAATAATACCAATCTTATAAAAAACATGATCATTCTAGCGTATTAAATAACTCACTAACTACGTTAAAAATTATTTATATAAAACAACTATGTATCATAATTTTAGCCTTGTTATTGCGCTATTTTCTTATCGCTATAATAGATCACTAATTTAATGCAATTGGTATAATGTTAATGATAGAGGTGCTTAAAGCGCCTTTTTTATTGTCAAAATTTAGATCAAGTTAAATAACCTGAACTCTGGACAATAAATCTATCTCAAGCAGCTATTTTCAGCGCTAACTGCGTTGAATTTACTTGCAATAGGCCCGCTATTGACGCGTAAATTCGCCTTGCTTTCACTGAAAATCTCTGGATAGAGAAAATAAATTTAAATATCACTATAATTCAATATGTTAGTAAATATCTTAACCAGAGTTCAGGTTAAATAAGGAATAAGGATGACTTTAAAAGCAATATTATTTGATATGGACGGCACATTAGTCGATTCAGAAAGTATGCACTTTGTATGTTGGAGTAAATTACTTAAGCCTTATGGCGTTAGTTATGCAGAAGATGATTTTTGTCAGCGTTTTTCAGGTCGTCCGACTTTAGAGGCCGCAATCGAAATTAAACAAGAGCATAATTTATCAGTAACCGCACAGTTTTTAGCGGATGAAAAATATCGCTTGTTTGGTAAATATGTAATAACACATTTACCAGCGCTTATGCCATTTACTGAGCAAACATTAAGGGCGGTAAAAAATAGTGGACTTAAAATGGCCTTAGTGACAGGCAGTGCTAAAAGTGAGGCCTTACCAATACTCAAAGGTTTAGGCTTTTATGAGCTATTTGACACCGTTGTGACAAAAGATGATGTAACTAATCCTAAACCAGCTGGAGATCCATATTTACTGGCGCTTAAGCAGATAAATATACAGGCAGGCAATGCAATTGCTGTTGAGGATACATTCACCGGCGTTACGGCGGCCAACAATGCCTCTTTACGTGTTGTCGCTATTGCTAATAAATATACTCAAAGCCATGACTTTAGTCATGCTACATACTGTATGAATAACTTAGGTGAGTTTTGGCAATGGGTGCAATCTCAACTATAGTTTAAGCCAACTTTTCTAGCTTGGATGCGCCAATAATGACGATTAAATACATGCTTTTAATTATAGCGGTACTTTTTACGCAATGTATAAGTGCAGCACAACCGTCTGTTTTATTAGCTAAAGTATACGACGAAACTAAGCATTACGAGGTCAGTCAGTATTTAGTCAGTGAAAAGTTTGATGGCGTAAGAGCCATATGGACTGGCACTGAGTTTGTTACTCGTAAAGGTAATATTATAAATGCGCCGAGTTGGTTTACAGCCCCTTTACCAAATATATGGCTTGATGGGGAGCTTTGGGTAGAGCGCGAAAACTTCGCACTGGTGAGCGGCATCGTAAGAACAAAAAAACCTAATAACCATGATTGGCAAACAATTACTTATAAAGTATTTGATATGCCTGATGCAGCTTTGCCTTTTAGTATTCGCTACCAAAATTATAGTAAGCTTATTACTCGTTTAAACGCCCCTCATATTGATGCAGTAGAGCAATTCCGCTTTGCTAATAATGAACAGCTCACCAAGTACTTCAAACAAACCACTCAACAAGGCGGCGAGGGTGTAATGCTTCATTTAGCCTCTGCTAAACATAGTTCAG
Organism: Pseudoalteromonas aliena SW19; assembly: GCF_014905615.1. Taxonomy (NCBI): domain Bacteria; kingdom Pseudomonadati; phylum Pseudomonadota; class Gammaproteobacteria; order Alteromonadales; family Pseudoalteromonadaceae; genus Pseudoalteromonas; species Pseudoalteromonas aliena. Next base: position 124,187 of record NZ_AQGU01000026.1, on the reverse strand, counting down.
GGCGCAGTAATACATTATTAAAGTTAAAGCCTTATTTGGATGCTGAAGCGGTGGTGATTGCACATCTACCAGGCAAAGGTAAGTATCAAGGCATGCTAGGTGCATTAAGGGTAAAAACAGCACAAGGGCAGGTGTTTTCTATAGGTACTGGGTTTAGTAATGCTGAGCGCTCCATTCCGCCCGAGATAGGCAGCACTGTAACGTATCGGTTTCATGGCTTAACAAAAAATGGTTTGCCGCGGTTTGCCAGTTTTTTACGAGTAAGAGATAGTTTATAGCGTTTATAATTTTCACAAAGTGTGCTAAATTGCGCGGCCTTTTTGGTAATGTGTGGTGAAGTATGTTTGTAGGTTTTGATTACGGTAGTTCTAATTGTGCTATGGGTGTAATGAACGAAGGTAATGTTCAATTGGTACCGCTAGAGCAAGGGAAGCATTACTTACCGTCTACACTTTACACTCATCACAGTGCGCTGGTGGTTGACTTTGTTGCTAAGCATTTACATGGCACGGCTCATGAACACGACTTTATATCGCAACGCCAAGCCCTTTTAAATACCTTACCCCGTATTAAGTCAGATCTTGATTTACATCCTTCAGATGACACCCTATTTATTGGTCGTGAAGCGATCAGCGAGTACGTGCAGTTTCCTGAAGAAGGCTATTTTGTTAAATCCCCTAAATCATTTTTTGGTGCAACAGGTTTAAAACAAGGTCAAATTAACTTTTTTGAAGACATTGCTACGGCAATGATCTTAAAAATTAAGCAGCGCGCTGAGCACTCTTTAGGCAAAATGCTGACACAAACAGTGATTGGTCGCCCGGTAAATTTTCAGGCCGTTGGTGGTGAGCAATCAAATCAACAAGCCGTGGGTATTTTAGAGCGTGCGGCCAAACGTGCTGGTTTTAAAGATGTTGCCTTTTTATATGAGCCACTTGCCGCAGGTATCGATTACGAAAGTGATTTGACACACGATCAAAAGGTACTTGTTATAGATATTGGCGGGGGCACAAGTGACTGTTCATTTGTACAAATGGGGCCAAGCTTTAGGGGCAACAGTGAACGTGATGCTGATTTTTTAGCGCACAGTGGTAAACGTGTTGGTGGAAATGATTTAGATATTGCATTGAGTTACCACGGCTTAATGCCATTGCTGGGGTTAGGTAGTACGTTTAAATCGGGATTACCATTACCAAATCAGGCATTTTGGCAAGCGTGTAAAATTAATGACGTAAACCTACAAAGCCAATTCTATAGCGAAAGCCATACCCGTGAGTTAAATGCACAATTACGTGACGTAAGTGCACCAGAGCTTTATAAACGTTTAATGCATTTACAGCAAAATAAACAAGGTCATCAGCTAGTACAGCAAGGTGAGGCTGCAAAAATAGCCCTTTCATCAGCAAGCGAATTTAACTGTGATTTAAGTTTTTTAGATAAAGATCTTTATAAAAATCTATCAGTGCACGATCTATCTGTTGCGGTAGAGAGTAGTATTAGTCAAATTGTGACGCTTGCTAAACAAGCTATCAGTGACGCTGCAACTATCCCAGACGTTATTTATTTAACAGGTGGTAGTGCACAGTCACCTTTAATTAAAGCCGCGTTGAGCGAGCATTTAGGTGATATAAAAATGGTTAATGGAGATCACTTTGGTAGTGTAACTGCTGGCCTAACTAAATGGGCCAGCATGCTTTATAAGTAGCTTAAAAATTTATATATCTATTTGTCGGGTTGCGAGGTATTTTTCGTAATCTGGCAAAGTACGTTCAAGCTCAACGTCCATAAGCGGTGAGCTTAATAGCATATCAGCACTGACCTCATTACACGCCACGGGTATATTCCAAACAGCCGCTAAACGAAGCAATGCCTTAACATCAGGATCGTGAGGTTGCGATGCCAACGGATCCCAAAAAAATATCAAAACATGTATTTCATGTTCTGCTATTTTTGCTCCTAATTGTTGATCGCCACCCATTGGGCCACTTAAAAGTTGGATTACATCAAGACCAGTGGTTTTTTGGATTAAATGCCCCGTCGTACCGGTGCCATACAAAGTGTGTTTGCTTAGTATGCTTTTGTGTTTTTCACACCATACTTTTAATGCTGCTTTTTTACCGTCGTGGGCAACTAATGCGATATTTTTTTGCGCGGGAAGAGACTGTCTTTTTTGTTCCATGTTGATTCTTTTTTTTAGTTAACCAAAGTGCAGGTTAGTTAAAATAATAGATTGATAGCAAGGGCGATGAACACTAAGCCGGTGATCCTATCAATCCAAAGTTGGCTATTGGGATTACTTCTAAAAAATTGTGCTATTTTATCGCCAAAATAAATATACGTGCAGTCAATCGGAAAAGCAAAAATAGGGTAGAGCAAGCCAAAAAAAGCCAGTTGTAAAGTAGCAGATGAAAGTGTGGGATCTACAAATTGAGGAATAAACGCAATAAAAAACAATGCAACTTTAGGGTTTAATACTTCAGTCATCATGGCTTGGAACATCACATTACTTTTTTTGCTGGTACTCACGTGAGGTTTATCACATTGCTCATTATGAGCTGCTGGCTGACGCTTGCGCAATGTGCCTTTAATCATCATAAGCCCTAAATAGCACAGATATGCAGCTCCTGCATATTGTACTGTTGCATACGCTGTAGCGGATGCTTTTAGTAGTGCGCTTAAACCAACTACCGCTAAAAAAGTATGTACTACGCCGCCTAAAGCAAAACCAAAGGCACTTTGCATGCCTGCACTGCGCCCGTTAGCAAATGTTTGCGCCATTAAAAAAGCATTGGATGGACCCGGTGCAACCGCCATTAAAAAGCTAGCCAATAAAAACGAGAGTAAAAAGTCAGGGTTGATCATCATGCGCTTTTAGCCGGATGTAAAGTATGGGCTTTTTTAGTCATTAAAATAAACCAAAGTGGCACCAATAATAAAAGGTGAAAAGCAATTAACCAAGGTGTACTTAGCCCTAAAAATTGAGTTAAAACGACAAGTATACTGGCCCCGCTCATTTGCATTGCCCCCAGTAATGCTGAGGCTGTACCTGCTTGTTTAGGAAAGCTAGATAGAGCCATACCTGCTGCAGAGCCTAAACTTAACGCAAACCCTAATGCTGCAATTAAAATAGGTAACATAAGTGCAAACGCCGTTTCTATACTGCTAAGAGCAAGCATTAATAAACCTGAAAAAACCAACAAACTTACACCGAGTCGCAAAGCTTGCTGGCTATTTCGTTTAATGTACGTTGGTAATATAAAGCTCGCGACAATACTTATTACAGCATTTAACGTAAACCAAAAGGTAAAATCAGCTACCGTGCCACCTAAATGTGTAATGATCCAGCCAGGCGCGAGTGTTACATAAACCAAAATAGCCGACATCGCGACCATACAAATTAGACTATTAAATAAAAATACCGGTGTTTTAATAATCGGGGTAAAGCGACGTAAATCTAAAATATGGCCTTGATAATGGCTATCGGCTGGGCGTGTTTCTCTAAAAAAGAATAGCGTGACAATAAGGCCGACAATAGCAAAAACGGTTAAAAACATAAAATTCATACGCCAGCCAAACTGTACGGTCAGCCATGCACCTAAAATAGGCGCCATTGCAGGAATAAAACACACAATCCCATTTAGATAGGTGATCATCTGCCCGCTGCGTTCTGGGCCATATTTATCGCGTACTATCGCAAATGCGACAACAAAGGTGGCACACGCTCCTAAACCTTGAAAGGCGCGTGCAATCATCAATACATCAAAAGAAGGCGAGTAGTAAGCGAGCAATGCCGAACTTGCGTATAAACTAACTCCAACAATAGCCACCGGTTTTCGACCAAATCTATCCGCCAGCGGTCCCGCAATTAATTGACCTAAACCAACAGTTAACATAAAAATAGCAACGGTTTGTTGTACTTGTTGTTCTGTAACTGCAAATTGCTCTGCAATAGTAGGAAAGGCGGGTAAGTAAATATCGATTGCCATAGGGCAAAATATAACGAGTAACGCTAAGATAAGTAACAAAGTCGTATTTGGTTTTGCGGGCTGTGTTTGCATTGAGTCTCCTTTTGCCGAGTATTTTAGGTGGGCGCCCATAAAAAAGAAAGGGCTTATGACCCCTATGGATGCTATCCGTTCTATTTTTTATTTACATTAAGCTAAAAGGCAAAGTAAATGCACTTTTTAAAACTGGTCTGATGTGTTAATTTGAAAAAAGTAACCGTTGATGGAAAATAATAATGAGTAATAAATCCGCACTTGTAAAAACGTGGCTTAGGTTTAAGCGTTTACCTTTTGGTAATTGGCTTTTTACTAAAGCTGTTTGCTTTAAAGCGCCTTACTTTGGCTCTATGAAACCTTATGTACTCGATTTGCGAGAAGGGCATTGTAGCGCAGTGGTTAAAAACCGTCGTAGTGTTCATAATCACATTGGAACTATTCATGCTATTGCCCAGTGTAACTTAGCTGAGTTGTGTGCTGGCGTTATGGTGGATGCCACTGTGCCAGTTAAAACACATCGCTGGATCCCTAAAGGTATGACGGTTCAGTATTTAGCTAAAGTGGATACAGATGTGACAGCAATTGCTGAAATTGATTTACCGCATAAATGGGTTGATAAAGAAGACTTGGTGGTGCCTGTAAAACTTTATAATACCCGCAATGAGCTTGTTTTCACTGCAGATATTACAATGTACATTACTGAGAAAAAGTAACTTAAATTTTATCAGTAGCTTGTTTATTTACAAATGACAAGCTGCTGCTATCTTCCTCTAATAATATTTTGGCTTCACTTGCTGGTTTTAGCTTATCACTAATAAGCTCAACCTCTTCTTTTTCGAAGCGTTGTTTTAAACTGCCTTCAATAATAGCCCCAGCATCAATACTCAACGTATCGTGAAATACATCGCCATGCACATGTGCACTTTCTTGAATTTTCACCTCACTCGCATTGAGAGTGCCAATAATTTTACCTTTAACGACAACACTTTTAGCTTCAACTACACCTTCGACAATACCGGTAGAGCCTATAACTAAATGCTCAGCTTTAATATCGCCATCAATGCGGCCATCTAACTGTACTTCGCCTTGGCTGATTAATGTGCCCGTCATACGTACATCTTCAGAGATAATTGAAGGTGTATGAGATACTCTTTTTAAAGATGAATTATCTACTTTCTGCTTTTTTTTACTGAACACTAGAAAACGCCTTTGTTATTTTTAGAGGATTGACTTGTTTGCCATTAAGTAACACTTCGTAGTGTAAATGAGTGCCAGTACTTCGTCCTGTACTGCCCATTAAACCAATAACATCATTTTTATAAATTGTTTGATCTTTTTTCACATTAATTTTATTTAAGTGGCCAAAACGTGTTACTAAGCCGTTTTTATGTTTAAGCTCTATAAAGTTACCATAACCGCCATTTCGGCCAGCTCTAAGTACGACGGCGTCTGCTGGAGCAAATATTTCTGTTTTGTGCCAACCGGCAAAATCGACCCCTTTGTGAAACGCATGACGACTGTTCATAGGATCGTTACGAAGACCAAAACCACTTGAGATATAATACTTTTTAGCAGGTAATGGAAGCGTGTTTGGCAACTCAGTTAAAAAGCTTTCTAAGTTATTTAATAATAATAATTTGTCTACAACCGCTAGAAAGTGCTTAGGTATTTTTGTTTCGTCAAATGTGTCAAAAGGACCACCTTGTGCAACTGTTTGATCGCCTAACGCTAAACGCTTTTCAAGCACTGATTCAAGACCAGCGCCTTTTAACATTGCTACAATAGCTTTACGTCGAGTGCTTATTTGCTCATCGAGTTGACTAAAGCTATTTTCGTATTGCAGGTTTAAATGTGCTGTTCGCTGTGCAAAGTCAACCGTTGTATTTAACGTAAGCGCAGCATTTTCTTGTGCGTTATCATCTATTAACGGCTCATGAAATTCGTTTTCATTTTCGTTGATTGGTAATTTTAGATCGGTATCAAGTTTTATGGACTCTTTACTAATAGAGGCCGGCAACGATTCGATCATATTTTGTAGCAGCGCCTGTTTTTGCTCTAGCACTTCAAGTTGTTCTAGTTGCTTTATGTAAAGTGCGTGTTGATCACTCGTTTTTTTCTTCCAAAGAGTTTGCTTATCTTGTTGGCTTTGCTCAATATGTGAAATCTGATTTGTTTGCGAATAAACACGAAAACTAGAAATACTCATCCATGTGACAGTTCCTAAAATAAGCAATACAGCAAAAAATTGAAGCCAAGGTGCTAAAAGAACATGCTTAACTTCGCCATTTTGACGAATAAGCAGCTGACGAGCTGGGAAAAATTTATGATAAAAAGATTTTATAAATACTAACATGGCATATAAACACTGGCTATTAACCGAATTAAGATATCAATCTGAGCCTAAAAAGCCAGAAATAAATTGTAACCACTCAAAAATTAATAAAAAAGGGCTGCTTTTATTCCGCAACCCATTTATAACTCATTGTGTTTTTTATACTATTTAACCTGGATTCAACGCAGTTAGCGCTGAAAGTAGCTGCTCGAGATAGATTTATTATCCAGAATTCAGGTTATTTAGTTGGCAGTACCGTACTCTCTACTGAACCAAAGCCAATACGTACATAGCCTTCTTTTTCACACCAACCACGCATAATAACGTTATCGCCATCTTCTAAAAAGCTACGTTGCTCACCATTACTAAGCGTGATTTTTTCTTTTCCACCACGAGATAGTTCAAGCAAAGAGCCCGCCTCTTCATGGGTAGGGCCTGATTGCGTACCTGAGCCCAGCATGTCACCAGGCATGAAGTTACAGCCATTTACCGTATGGTGAGTAACCATTTGCGCTACAGTCCAATACGAGTGTTTAAAGCTAGATGTTGATACACGCGTTGGCGTGTGACCCTCATTGCGCATTTTTTGCGTTTGGATTTTAACATCCATTTGTATATCAAAAGCACCTTGCTCACGGTTCGCTTTTGATTCTAAGTAATCCATAGGTTGCGGATCGCTTTCATCACGCGTCCAGCTTGTTCTATAAGGAGCTAAAGCCTCAGTTGTTACAATCCACGGAGAGACAGTCGATGCGAAGTTTTTAGCTAAAAATGGGCCAAGCGGTTGGTATTCCCATGCTTGTAAATCGCGCGCAGACCAATCGTTAAATACACAAAAACCAAACACATGGTTTTCAGCATTCTCAATAGCGATTGCATCGCCCAGTGCGTTACCTTTACCCAAATAAATACCAAGTTCTAACTCGTAATCAAGGCGCTTACATGGACCAAATGACGGTACTTCTGCATCAGGTGCCTTAGTTTGACCTTTAGGGCGGTGAAATGTTTGACCCGATACATCAATAGACGAAGAACGTCCGTGATAACCAATAGGTACCCATTTGTAATTTGGTAGTAATGGGTTATCTGGGCGAAATAAGCTGCCCACAGCAGTTGCGTGGTAGATTGACGTGTAAAAATCGGTGTAATCTCCGATACGACAAGGGAGTGAAAACTCAATATCAGCTTGTGAGACAAGCGCATCGCTCAGCGTTTGTTGATGCTCAGAGCCTACTCGTAGTGCTTTTGAAAGCGCTAAACGCAGTGCTGACCAGTATTGTTGACCCAAACCCATAAACGTATTTAGGGTGGCTTCACTTGCTGCATTAGCGGCTGTTTTAGCATCACCTGTTAAAACGTTTAATTTGCTCAGTTTTGCTAAATCAATTACTTGGTCGCCAATAGCAACACCACCACGAAAGGCTTCATCAGCGCCTTTACGACGAAACTCTGCAAACGGTAAGTTTTGAATAGGGAAGTCGCAGTTATCAACATTAGCTGATTCTACCCAGCTGATTAAATTAATATCGTGGGTTTCGTTAATTAGGCTCATTACATTTCCTTTGGATTTTACGGTATAGCGATAAAGTACAGTTTATTTAATCATACTTGTACTCAGCGCAATACTTTTTAAATATTAAAACGACAAAAAGCAGCGAAATTCGCTGCTTTTAATTTACTCAAATGTTTTATAAAACGCCGCGACGCTCTTGGTCGCGTTCGATTGATTCAAATAATGCTTGGAAGTTACCTTCACCAAAACCACCATCATCAACGCGTTGGATCATTTCTATAAAGATTGGGCCAAATAAGTTTTTAGAGAAGATTTGCAATAAGTAACAATTTTCACTTTGGCTATCAACGAGTATTTGATGCTGACGAATCTTTTCTTTATCTTCCGCAACCCAAGGTACACGGTCAAAAATAGTATCGTAGTACTCAGGGATAATATCCAAAGTAGCAATTGTTGATTTATCCAGCTTATCAAGAGAGCTTACTAAGTCATCGGTTAAAAACGCTAAATGTTGAACGCCTGGGCCATTGTACTGGCCAAGGTATTCGTCAATTTGGTTGTTATTATCACCTTTACCTTCATTTATCGGAATGGAGAAGGTGCCACAAGGGGATTTAAGTGCATACGAAATAAGCGCTGTTTTTTGACCTTTAATGTCAAAGTAGCGTACTTCTGTAAAACCAAACACATCTTTATAAAAGTTAGCCCACTTTTCCATAGTGCCTTTATAAACGTTATTGGTTAAATGATCGATTCGGATAAAGCCTTTATCTTCTACAACATTTTGCGTTTCAAGGTCTTCAAAATCACTTTCGTAAATAGTGCCTTTGTCGCCAAATTGTTCAATAAAATAAATTAGGCTGTCGCCAATGCCATAGATTGCAGGGTATGGCAGGTTTTTATGGGTTGAATCAGTTGCGGGTTTTGCACCACGCTCTACTGCTGTATCAAATGCTTTTTGTGCATTTTCAACACGCCAGCCCATAGAACAAATAGCAGGTCCGTGACTTTTAGCAAATTCGGCAGAAAAACCTTCGCGCTCGTTATTTAATAAAAAATGAATATCGTTTTGGTTATAATAAACAATGTCTTTACCTTTGAATTTTTTAAGCTTAGAGAAGCCAAAATCAGTAAATACTTTATCCATATAATCTGCATCAGGTGTGGCGTATTCAGTAAATTCGATACCCACTAAACCTAAATAATTATTTACTTCACTCATTATCATTACTCCCGCAATTAAGCACTGCGATTATGTGTTGTTGTCATATTGCAGTAGATAATCAACCAGAATTTTGCTTAGGGGAAGAGGGCGGCACTATTTAATATGCAGTCGATGTGTAAATTTTATAGGACGGTTATTACTAAGTAATGTGTTTGCAATACAGTTAAATGAATTGAGGTACTGTGGCAATAACTTATATTGCAATAAAAAGACCTCAACGTATTGTTTTTAAATAATATAAATTGCTATTGTGCTGCGTAAAAGCCCCTTTTTTAGTGAGTGATTAAAAGTTTACTTGTACTTAATTGTTTACAGTTAGAGACGCGTTACCAAAGAACTTGTTACGTTGCTCTAACCAAAGGTTAGGTTTTATAACAGGTGCGGTTTGATAATGGCGTTCAATTGCTTGATTCAGAACACGTGTTGATTGCTCAAAGGTTAGTTTTTGCTGTGCGGTGCCCATACTTTTTATTTCATCGCGGGTCATAGCATGGCCAGCATAAAGCAGCGCATTTAAATAACCAGGTACTGTTTCAAAATTGTTATCGGTAAATAAAAGCACTGATTTATTGAGTGCCCAACGGCGATTAATTTCGCCATCTTCTTTTACGCCTACGAGTTCACCGTCAATATATACTTCAAATACGCCATTTGTAGGTGCTGCGTAGAAAACAAATGCAACGCGGTGCCATGTATCTGGTTGAGTATTGCCAAAGTAGCCACTGTCGCTTGTTGACTTTCCGTAGCCGCCACTTGGGTCGATAAAGATATCTGCATCGTCCTCAAGGTAATTACTGGTTTCTGCTTGTATTACCGCGCGGTAAATATCGCTGCCTTCTGAAGGCCAATACAAGTCCATTACAAGTGTATAATCAGAGACCATTCCTTCATTTGCAAAATCACCGTTTGCAGCTGTATTGAGGTCAATCAATAACCCTTCAGTAGGAGAGTGCCTTGAAAAAGCCATTACACCAGAGGGGCCATCTCTCAAATCTGATATGTTTAGCTCGGTTGTGGTTTTATATTGAGTCTCTTCAGGGCCCCAATCTGTTGTTTGTGGGTCGAAATAACTTAGTACCGAAGGACCGAAGTCTGGCGTTAGCGGGCTTGCGTCATTATTAAAATTCCATACCGTAATATCTGTTTTATTATCACATGAAAATAGTTGATTGTTTGTATCAAGGTATAAACATTGGCTGGTTCTAAAGCGTGCATACTGATCGAGCAACCACCACGCTTCAGCAATTGGCTCTACATTTGAGAAAGTCACACCGTTAAAAAATAAATCAGCATTTAAAGCCGCACCTTTAAATAAAGCTACGTCGTAATTTTCTGTCGCTTTTATATCTTCGGGCTTTAGTAAAAACCAGTTAGGTTGACTGGCAAACATAGCGGTTAAATCACTGCCTGATACGGTGACTTTATAAATAGAATTAAATCCAGGTGTATTTGATGGCTGCCTCTCTACGTAAAAGGCTTTGTGGAAATCTTCTTGCGTGAGGGTACCCGGTGTCCAACGCTTTTGTACAAGTTCAGGGTTCAAAAGTGCTGCGCTAATTGAGCTCGAATGCAGTGTGGCTAAGGCGGTTATTTCAGCTAATTGCAAGGGACTAGGGTAATTTTCTGAAATAGCGATTTCTGTTTGTGCATCAGGAGCGTAGCGACCCATAATCGCATTAATTGCTTGTTGAGTTGTTTCATCGAGTTCGCTGACACTCTCGGTTTCAACTGTTTTATAATCAACAATAGGCGCAAACTTATCAGCTAAGTTAAACTTAAGTGTTAAATCGGTAATACCTTTAGCATAGAAATCGGGCTGAACAATAATAGCGCCGTTATCTAACGTCTCGTAGCTTTCACCGCCGTGGGTATGACCACCAAGCACTAAGTCGATACCCGCTACATTGGTTGCCATTTCGGTATCAAGGCCTACACCTAAATGACTGAGCATGACAATATAATCTACGTCGCCGCGATATTGGCTTACAATACTTTGTGCAATCTGCTGCCACTGCCAACTCATTTTAAATTGTTTTATAAAATCAGGGATTGGTTCATCTTGAATTGGTTCATCAAGTTCATTCCATGGCACAGAAGTCATCCCAAATACGCCAAGTGTAATACAACCCGCTTGTACTTTTGCAAACCCCACAGCTGCAAAATCTTGGAGCTGCTGACCTTCGTAACGCGTATTACTTGCCAGTACGATGGCATTCTCGTCTTGTGAATAATTTAATAATTTTTCTGGGCCCCACGCGTAATCATGATTTCCAACAACGCGGACATCAAATTGCATCGCTTTAATTGCTTCTTCGGTTGCGATGCCTTGCGATAGCTGTTCAGCAACAGTGCCTTTTTCATAGTCATCACCACCGTTTGTAAATAAAGTATGAGGTGTTTGACTTGCTGCCTGATTGTAATAGGCTTTTATTCGGCTGAAGTATTGTTCTTGATAGCCAAAACGAGCATGTAAATCTGCAACGTGGACAAACCTTACTGACTGCTCTGTTGCGTTAGCGTCGCAAGTTGGGCCGATATTTGCGAAAGCTTCATTGCGCTGCATTTGTATTGCATAGGTACCAAGTTGATCCACTTGTGCGCTGACTAAACCTTCAGTAACGACTGAATTATTTATATTGACCCATGTGTCGCCAGTTAATCGTGCAATAAATAATTGGCCACCCAGCGCGTATGCTTGAGGTATTTTGATACCGATAGTCGCTGAACTTGTAAATGTGAGTGTGTTTGGTGTCAGGGAATGAATATCTGAGATGATATTTTGGGCTGTTGTTGTTTCATCAGCTACAATGTTTGTGTAAGTAATATCAGTATTATTAGCAACTGCGTTAGCGGGAATCGTAACCGTAAAGTTTTCGTCATCGAGCGTGGCTGATAAACCGGAGGAGACAGTAACATTAAGTTGGCTAGGCTTTGGCGGATCGTTTGGGTTTGGAGTAACAGCGTCACCAGAACCACCGCAAGCGCTTAAAAGTAGAACTAAAAAGGCCAAGCATTTTGCACGAAAAAAAGTAGACGTTTGCATGGTTTGCTGTTCCTAATGCCAGTGTAATGTTTATCTAAACATTGTATCAGCTAACAGAAAACCTATAAAGTGATAAGAGAACCTCCCCTGTAAAAGTACAGAGGAGGTTAATTGTTACTGTTTGTTAGCCGTAACTTCTAGTTCTTCAGCTAAAATATGTTCATGTGTATGAGGTTCGTGTTGACCCTCTGCACCATGCATCCATTTAACTAATTTATCACTTAGTAAATACATAATCACAGCCGATATAACGGCTGTAGCACCTAGGCCAATAAAGATACCAAGTGCATTGTCTAGCGCTTCTTCACCTTCACCTAAGTATGAACCTACAAAGCCAGCAATTTTGTTTGCTACAGCAGTACATAAGAACCAAATACCCATAAGCATCGATGCTAAGCGTAGTGGTGCTAGTTTACTTACCATTGATAAACCAATTGGAGACAAGCATAGCTCACCTAACGTATGGAATAAGTAAAAAAGAACTAACCACATCATGCTAATTTGAAGCGTGTCACCTTGACCTTGAGTCATAAGCGCAAGGATCATAGTTAAAAAGCCTAGCGCTAAAAAGATTAGGGCAATAGCAAATTTAACCGGTGAATTAGGCTCTTTTTTATCAAGTTTTAGCCAGATAATTGCAACCAATGGCGCAAAAACAATGATAAAAATTGAATTTAGAGATTGAAACCATGATGCCGGAATTTCAAAATTAAATAGCATACGATCAGTATAGTCATTCGCAAAAAGGTTCATTAAGCCACCAGCCTGTTCAAAACCCATCCAGAAAATGATACTAAATACACTCATAGTAAAAATAACTTTAATACGGTCGGTTTCAACTTTAGTAAGCGGAACTTTAGTATTTGAAGTTGATTGCTCTCGAGCAAGCTTTGCTGCAGGTACAACCCCAATATCACCTAGGTATTTTTTACTTAGTGCGACTTGCATAGCAACAGAGACCAACATACCAATACCTGCAGCGATAAAGCCAAACTGCCATCCCATAGATGCGGCTACAAAACCAGCAACCAAAGGACCAAATGCACCACCTAGGTTAATACCCATGTAGAATATAGTGAATGCACCATCACGGCGTTGATCGCCTTCGTTGTATAAGTCGCCAACCATTGTTGAGATATTTGGTTTAAATAAACCATTACCCAAACACAGTAGCGCTAAGCCAATATAAAATATGTTTTCTTCTTGGCCTGCTAAATAACTATGTGGAATACCCATAGTAAAATGACCGGCGGCCATTAACAAACCACCAATGATAATGGCTTTACGTTGGCCTAACACGTTATCAGCTAACCAGCCACCAAATAACGGTGTAATGTACACAGCCATGGTAAACGTACCATAAAGGCTTAATGCGTCTGCATTACTCCAACCAAAACCGCCTTCTTGAGTAATGGCTACAAGATAAAGAACCAAAATAGCACGCATGCCATAGTAGCCAAAGCGTTCCCACATTTCTGTACCGAACAACAGGAATAATCCCTTAGGATGACCTAAGAAATCACCTGATTTAGGTAATGAACTCATATTTACTTCCTAACTTTAAGAATTGTTGTAATGGCCTTATAATTTTTTGCTTTAGCTATTTTAGTATTTAGACTTACTAGAATGCTCGACCATCAGTATATTATTTGCAGCTAAGGTAATGGTTTGCTGAACGGTAATACCGCTATAAGGTAAGAGTCACACCCTTATCCTAGCTACAATTGCGCATTAGTATACATAGACCTTTGTGCTAGGGGAAGCATTGCGCGGGTGGTTCGTATAAACTGTATACAATTGTTTTAAAAGTTGGCGTAAGGGGTTATTGGTGTGCCAGGAAATTCAAGTGTTCCATAGACAGGGTTAAAGTAATATCGTATGTAGAGTTGGCCAAAGTTAGGCTCGTAAAAATCTGAACGATCTATCGCTACATAACCGCCAAAAAACCAGTGTGGTGTTATTCTATATTCAAAGCTTCCTTCAAGGTTGTACGACACACCAGAACTTGTATCCCCCTCAAACGCAGGGTTTACGCCTGTCTCAAGTTGACGAACAAACGCCTCTTCTTGCAAGTTTGGATCGTTAGGGAAAAAGTCAATTGCCTGAGTTTTTGTTTGTGAATACGATACGCCAGTTTTTAAACGGTATACAAAATCATTTCCCCAACGTGCGTCATAACTAAATGGTACAGACACGCCTAAGTAGTTTTGCGGACTGTAGTAGCCGCCATGGCCCCATGTTTCTTCACTTAAATTATATTTGTATGCCCAATGTAATAAGCTAGCACCCACCGTAAATTCACGTTTTTGATTACTAATAACACGGTAGTAAGTACCTGCCATAGCACGATAGCGCTGATTATCTTTTACATTTTTACCTTTATACAAAGTGAAATCGGCACTTGACCAAAAGCCCCAATCACCACCTAAATCATGTGAAATATTTGCAGTAAGGCCTGTAGAGCGTACGCCACCCCAAGCTTCTTTTGTATTTGCATCCTCAAGACCCGCATAAGAAAGCACTGAACTTGTTACTGGACGTTTCTCTAGTTCAAGGCTGTAGCCAAAGTCGCCTAAATCGTCTGCATAGTTAACGCCCCATACTATATCTTCAATTAAAAAGCCCAGTGGGGTAGTACCTATATCTAAACGCCAATTTTTATTTTGCCAGCCTAGCCCGATATCTACACCACTTTCTTTTGGGCTTATTTCTTCAATAGCACACGTAAAAATACATAAAGCACCTTGTCCATAACGGCTGCCCGCAAATTGCTCATCAAAACGTGTTGTTTGCGCACTAATTGTTGTGGGGTCTATTTTTACAAATCCTTGGCCTTGCCAAAGTGGAAAATAAGCTTCAATCGGCACTAAACCAGCGCCAAGTGTTGCTTCGCTCTGTGTACTTATTTGGCCGCTAAAATTAACACCCATAGCAATATAAGCTTGATCTTTGTTTTGCTCATCAATTAATTCGCGCTTAGCGCCATTTACATACCAATCATCGGCTTCATCGATTTGTGAGAGCGAGGTATAAAGTTCTTTTTCGCTTAATGTGCGATTAGGAGACAGGGTTTGTGCATACCAAATTTGAGCTTGCTCTGTTTCATTAAAATTACTGGCTACTTGAGCTCCTAAATAACGTAACTCTGGATCGTTCGGCGATTTTTCAATGAGTTTCTTTGCTAGATAGAGTGCATCTCCTGAGTAATTAAAGTCATTAAGAGAGCCCATAATTTGGCGCTGCAAATAACTTTCTTGCGATGTAGTTTGCGTTATGGCTTGCTGCGTTACCTCTTTGGCCCGAAAGTCGTCACCTAGTTCTCTATACGCTTTTGCGATAGACATTAACGCTTGGGGTTCAATGGCTTGATTATTTTTCACCTTTTGCTGATAAATAATCAGCGCGGCTTCACGTTGTTCAAGTGATAAGTTTGCATTAATTAATGCTGTCGTGATCACAGGGTTGTTTTTATACTTTTGGTCAAGTTGATTTAACTTAGCAATTAAATCACTGCCATTGTAGAACTGATTAATATAATTACTTTGTAATTGCAGATACTGATTAACGTCGTTTTCAGATGCATTTTCAGGCAGTTTATAACGTGTAAACCACTGCTTTATATTTAGCTCATTTTTTTGCTCTAATAGCCATTCACCATAAAGTAAATGCCAATAGGGGGAAATCGTTGGCTGAGCAATTAATGCATCATTAATAAGCTTCAGAGCATGTATTTTCTCATCTATTCTATACCAATTGCGAGATAACTCAGCTTGCATTACGGGGGTTAAATTTTGTGCTTCTAGTGCACTTAAATGATAGATAGCCGTGGCTTTATTTTTAGCATCAAGGTAGCGTTCACTTTGAGCAAGCGACTCGTTAAGCTGAAGCTGTTGCTCAAGTGCAATAATATCTGCACTCTTGGCGCTAAAAGGAACATATTGTAAAGACGCAATAGCACCTTGATAGTCATCAATAGCGCGCAGAAAAAGTGCGTGACTGTAACGAAGTTGAGGGTTTAACGGAAATTGCCACAGTACATTATTAAATAGTGTTCGCGCTTCCTTTGTTAAGCCTTTTTGCTGGTATATAAAGGCTAAGTCGTAATATAACCATGGTTGATCTGGTGCTAAGCTTATTGCGTTCTCTAGCGTTTTTTCGGCTAGTTCCAAATTTCCCAATTGTACAAATTTACTCGCTTTGTTACGAAGTTGGCTACTTAGATACTGTGAGTAAGGTTGTTTAATTAGCTCTTTTTGAGTATAGGTTAAGCTGTTGTAAAAAGAGCTTAATGCGAGTTCATTTTGTTCAAGTTCAGCTATTTCAAGTAAGCCCGATAAAGCGCCGATATTGAGTGGATCATTTTTTAAAACAATTTTATATGTAAGTGCTGCTTGAGAGTATTGTCCTTGCGCAAATTGTAATAAACCGCTGTTATATAAAACAGCGTTAGGGTCTTGCTCTAATGTATTAGCTAAATCTAATTTAAGCTTTGCGACTTTGAATTCGCTGCTATTAATTGCATCTTTGGCTTGGCGGATATAAAGCCAAAACTGGGCTGTTTTAGCTAAGTCCTTTAACGTTTCCCTTTGTGCAAAGTCTGCCGTATATTTTTGTGCTTGCGTAAAATACTTGTATGATTTTTTATTATCACCTAAACGCAAATAAAGTATGCCTAGGCTTCGCATTATTGCACCGTCTTGCGGGCGACCATTTACAGCCTTTAAAAGTAGAGGTTCAGCGGCTTTTAAATTATTTTTTTCAAGTAACTTATCACCTTTAACCCACAATTGATAAGCAGGGTCGGCAAGTAAAGTTTGGCGTGTTTTTAGGCTTTTTTTAAAATCTTGATATTGCAACTCACCTTTACTGCTAAATGGGTAAAGCGTGAAGTAATATTGGAACTGTCGATCGGTAGCGCTATTAATTGGCATGTTTGCTAGTGAACCGAGCCAAATCTCCTCTACTTCATTACTAAAACTTGAGGTTGAGCCGTACTTGCCCAAAATACTAATTGCTTTTTTATCACTCGAATCGCGTCTCAGTAAATGCCTTGCGTAGGCTATTTCGACTTGGCCTATATTAGAATAGCTTTTTAATAGTTTATTATATCCGCGCGTAACGTTTTGCCATTGGGAAGAGTCTTGTGCGTACCAGCTTAAATGTTCTAGTTCATAATTGAGTGTGGGATAAACGTTATTAAATATCTTATTATAAATTTGCCGAGCTTGTTCATATCTGCCAGCGCGTGCTAGTAATTTAGCATCTTGAATAGCAGACTTATCTTTACCCTGAATTCGAGACATAACCCGTAGCTTTTCAATACAGGGAGCCTGCTTTATTAGGCCGTTATCTATTTTACTTAATAACAGGTTTGCTTTGTCGGATGCGCCATTGGCAAAATCATAATGAACTAGAGCGCACTGCGTTTCTATACGAGTAGGTGCGATGGCTACGAGTTTTTGTAAGCTGCTTTCAATCAGCTTTTTATTTTGCTGCGCTTCACCAATACTTATTTGACTTAGTAACCAATCAACAGATTGTGTATCTATATCATTGACTGTTTTGGCACTTACCCCAAAGCTAAGTGCCAAAGTGAAAACGAGGACAAACCTTAAGGGCATTCAATGCTCCACATTGGTTGTAGCGTCCCGTCTGCTGTAATTGAAAAACGTTTATTTAACGTACTTGTGCTAAATAAATTAAGTACACTGTCGTAATAACGTGTTTGGGTGAATGACTTATCGACCATTAATTTTTGTTTAATTGCCATAATTAATGATTCATTGCCTTGATCTGCCAATAGAGGTAGTAGCGCTGAGTTGAAGCCCAAAGGACCTGTTTTTTCGGATTTACCTGATTTAGCAAATGTATTTAAAGGTACATACCCACGCTCATTAATCGTTTTTATAAATGGATTAAATTGCGCTAGTAGCTCTTTTTTATATGGTGCATCATTTGCCATCATGCTAGCCCATAAATATACTCTAATAGCATTATAGCTGCCTATATCACTGGTTTTTCTATCATAGTAAAAACCGTTATTAGCATCGTACATAACCCAATCAGGGCTAACACCTTCAGTAGCTGTGTCTAAAATAAGCTTTGCGGAGCCTTCGTGTAACTGATGCCAAGGTGAGTGTGGGTAGAGCTTTTTAAATTGCTGATATATAAACAACGGTGAATAGCTGGGGTTAAGTTTAACGCGTGCGTTTTCAAACTCAAAGCCAGCCGGTGCTGGTAGCAAGGACAAACCTAGGCCAGAAATATAAGCCGTTTCTTCTCGCATTATGCGCTGTGCAAGTACGGCAGCTAAAATGCTGTAGCGACGATCGCTCCAAAGCCGGGCAGCTTGAGACAAGCTATAGGCAATCCATAAATCAGAATCTGATGCCGGGTTTGAGTCTAATATTCCCCCCACATTTTGTTTATTAACCCCCCATTGCCATGCAGGTAAACGGGTACTTAAATCACCCTCAGATAAGTGCTCTTGCGTCCAATTTAATACTAAGTCAAACATTGCTTTGTCGTTTGCGACTACAGCAAAAAATAATGCATAAGATTGGCCTTCAGAGGTTGTAATGTTTTGCTCGCTGCCTAAGTCAATAACACGGCCATCTTGGCTTATAAAGTTATTTTTAAAGACTTGCCATTGGTGCCAAGGTTGGCACTGCTCTACTTGCGCTTTTGCGTTAAAAGTAAATAGTGCAATCACAGCAAAAAATATATTAATGATTGATTTCATTACTTATCTCCTTCCGCTAAGCGTTTGTAAGTGAGTGCTTGGAGTAATCGCCACAGAATAAATGAGATGAGTAGCAGTATTAAAACAGACAGCAGTGCCAGCACAAATGGGTGATCTGATAAATGGAACCAAATTAAAGTATGTACAGGAATATGACCAACAAAGTACTGCTCATCCGTTTTAATTGTTTTAATACCTTGGGAGTTTATAACGGCGGCACTGCCTTTAATTTGAGCAAGTTGAGCTGAGTTCATTAATGCATTATTGAGCAATGTATATGCATTTTGAGATGTTGCACTTAATGATACAATAGAGCGCTCAGAATCAAGCGGTGATTGAAAACCTGTAATAACGGCTATGTCACCACTACTTTTAATACTAACGTGTACTTTTTGTGTTGTTTGCTCATCATACGCGCCATTGTATAAAGCTTGTTTTATAGCGCGTTGATTGTTGCTGAGTAAAACATTTGTGTGTGAACCTTCATCTAAGTTGTTAGCAAGGCTATTGGGTTTTGCGATAACTAACACATCTTTGCCGTTTAGGTTAGCGTCTTCGTTTAAATGGGCAACACTTATTCTATGTGCCGGATAACCCGTTATTGCCCCAAAGTGGCCTGTTAAATTAAATAAAACAGACAGTGCTTTAGCTGATGGTGTTTCATCTATTAACACTAACGTTTGCTGTAAGTCAGCATATTTTGTAAATGGAAATCCGCTATTAGCAAATACATTTAAATCGGGTAAAGCCATATAGTGATCAAACCCACTGACATCAATATGCGAATTTCCATCAATCACTCCATATTCTCCGCCAGCAGGAGCAACACTGCATTCGCCTTTTTTAAGTACAGCGAATCTAAAATCAAAATTTAGCTCATTGCGGTTGGCTAAATTAATGCCATTTAGAGAAAATCCCTCAGTACTTTGAGTCGTATCAGTATTCGCTATTAATGGCAGTAATGTTTGGGTGGTTTTTAGCAGGGTGTCTTTTTTATCTAATAAAAAACCGCTAATAAATTCTTGGTTAATTAGCATATTTAAACGTGAATCTAAGGTTTCGCTTTCTGGCGTATTACGGTATTGC
Organism: Pseudoalteromonas aliena SW19; assembly: GCF_014905615.1. Classification (NCBI taxonomy): domain Bacteria; kingdom Pseudomonadati; phylum Pseudomonadota; class Gammaproteobacteria; order Alteromonadales; family Pseudoalteromonadaceae; genus Pseudoalteromonas; species Pseudoalteromonas aliena. The sequence continues at coordinate 104,245 of NZ_AQGU01000026.1, read as the reverse complement.
AGAGTAATAGGGATGCCTTTTTCGCGCCATGTAAACAAATCAGGTGCAAAGCGAATATTTAGCTTTACAGGGCCATTATTAAGACCTTGAGTTTGTAATTGCGTTGGGTAATCAATGAGCTCATCAAAATGAACAGGGCGGTCACTTCTGAGCCAACGAGGAGCGTCGTAAGCCTTTCGAAGGGGGAGTTGGTTAATCGCTTCAATACTTGCTGTTCTGCCAGTCATAATTTTATGACCAAATACCAGCCCTGTTACCGCTGTTTTTAAATCTTTTTCGTCGCGACCAATAATTAACAGCATTTTATTATATCTGTGAATAGGGCTTGAGATTAGCTCAACTGTTGGCTTTTCAACATCTGGATAATCTTTTAAAAAATCAGGTTTTGAGTCATTAGTAATAAATACCACGCTATGTTGCTTAGGTGCTTTATTTATTATTACGGGGAAATTAGCCCCACGCCAATCAGCTTGAGCTCCAAACCAACTCGATAATGTGGCGGCTGCTTCTATAGCTTGTGTGTTTGGTACTTTTGAAAATACAAAAGGGAGGTTAAGTTTGTTGTAGTCTTTAGCGTCAAAAAATGGTTCGGGTAGGTATTCTAAGCGACTGTCGATTGCCAATTGCTTTTGCTCAAGTGTGATGTTGCTCGACTTATTTATTTCTGTCCAAATAGAGCGGCTAAAATAGTCTTGGCACTTTAAATCGTAGTAACCAACCAATTCAAAGCGGATTTGATTGTAATCCTGAATGTATTTAGCATTTAGTTCTAGATTGTGACTAACCGTATTTTTCACCACACTTAATTTTTCATTAATGGGCAACACCGTAACTAAATTATCATTAAAATATACTTTTAGATGTGACACATTTGCGATTAACGACGGTGAGTTAGTGTATGAGAAGTTAAGTTTTAAATTTGTACTTAATTTATCAATTCGGTTGGTAAAATCGACACGAGAGTTGTTATTTACTCCGTCAAGCTTATACCCTGTGAAACCCAGCGCTTCAAAATCTAAGCGTAGGCTAGATATTTGAGCGCTTTCTGGGTAACCATTTATAAACATAGATTTATTTTGCATTGGCTCAATAGCGTGTGCGTGCTGCGCGCAGCTAATAAGCAACAATGTTAGAAATGTATTGAGCAACTTTTTAATCATAATTATTATGCACTACCGGTTTTTTTGGAATAAATGAATGTATATAAACCACCAAACGAGTTAATAGTTTTATGGTCGGTTGTAAAGGTCTAGGAGCATGAAACAATAAATTACTAAAGCCTCTTAAACTTGTTTTTTGCACTTCTTTAAAGCTATATGATGGGCGATCATGTTTAAAGTTATTTTGCCAATCAAGCCAGGCATCAGCTCTTGAAAAAGTACATTGTATAAATGCTTTTTGTTTTTCTAATGATAAATCTTTAAGTGTTAAACCAATTTGCATTTTACGCGTATTACATACATAAGTTGTAAATGAAAACTGCTTATTTCCTCGGCTCATTAATAGCTCAACCTTGTCATTGACTCGGCATGAGTGCGCGTGATCTATTTCAATACCAACACCATTATCTGAGTAATCGGTAATTTTAACCTTTAATGTATGGCCATTCGCTAGGCGAATACCAGCAGGAAAATGCGCTTTAATTCGATGTGATTGCCTAACTTGGCGAGCTTCAGCAGCAACTGCAACCGCAGCACCTAAAATGATTATATTATAAATTGCCCAGCCCATACTGATAACTAATACGCCTATTTGAGAAGGATCACCAAAAATCAGGCGTAAAATACCAAAAATAATACCTGCAACATTAATAGCTAAGAGTATAAGGTAAGGTTTAGAAATTCCCCAATCATAATGCTCTTCATCATTTAACCCGCCTTTTTCTGTTACATTAAACTTGCCTTTATTAGGATTAAATAGCGCAACAGTGGTTGGTTTTAATATATACCAAGCCAAAACTGATTCATAAACTTCGCCCCAAAATGAATATCGATATTTACCCTGGATACGAGAGTTAGTCGCTTTTATTTGAATTAATGTCGGTACTACATAAATAAAGATAGCTAAAAAAGGCGCATAAATAATGTAAGCGTTAAAATATATAAGTGCTAAGGGGGCGGTTAAAAATACTATTCGAGGGATGCCCGATAAAAAGTGAAGCATCGCATTTATATAGCATAAACGTTGAGCAAGACTGAGGCCCTTTCCAAGTAGGGGGTTATCGAGTCTAAAAATTTGTGCCATACCGCGAGCCCAGCGAATTCGTTGGCCAATATGGGCCGACAAACTGTCGGTAGCTAAACCTGCTGCTTGCGGAATATTAATATACGCGGTTTTATAACCTGCGCGTTGCATGCGTAATGCAGTATGAGCATCTTCGGTTACTGTTTCAAATGCAAAACCGCCAATATTGTCAAGTGCTTCACGTTTTAATACCGCGCATGAACCACAGAAAAATGTGGCATCCCACATATCATTACCATCTTGAATTAGGCCATAAAACAGCATGTTTTCGTTGGGGATTTGGGTGTGGTTATTTAAATTTCGCTCAAACGGGTCGGCAGAGAAAAAGTGATGCGGGGTTTGTACTAAACACACTTTGCTGTCTTTTAAAAATTGCCCCATAGTCATTTGTAAAAATGATCGGGCAGGTACATGATCGCAGTCAAAAATTGCAATGTATTCGCCGTTAGTAAAACGCATTGCACTATTCATATTGCCTGCTTTTGCGTGTTTACTATCAGGACGAGTTAAATAACCGACTCCAACTTCTTGGGCAAACTCGCGAAACTCAGGACGTTTGCCATCATCAAGTATGTAAACGTTAAGTTTATCTATAGGCCAATCAATACTTAGCGCTGCCAATGTTGTCGGTTTTACAACACTCAATGGTTCGTTATAAGTTGGAATATACACATCGACCGAGGGCCATTTATCGGTGTCTTTAGGCAATGGAATTGGTTTTCGCTCTAATGGATTAATCGTTTGAAAAAAGCCAAGTATTAGAACAAGCCACGCATAAGTTTCTGCTAATAATAAGCCTGCGCCTAAAACAAGCGCAAGAGGGTCATCCCAATTTAAGGTTTCGGTGTAGCGCCACCATAAGTAACGTGAAGATGTTGTTACCGATAAAGTGATCATCACTATGGTCGCCATTTGACCTTTTATCTTTTTTAAAGAGTAAGCTACGAGTAGAATAAAGCTTATAAAAATAGCTTGTGCTTCTAAGCTAAAAGGAATAGTTACAAAAATCGCCAGTAAAAATAGTGCAAATGTAATTACGACGTACCTGACCGATTTGCTTTTCCATACTCGCGCATCTGCTATAGAGTGAAAAGCACTTTGCCTAGTCGTTTTTTGATTTTTTGATAATACACGTTTGAATAACTTGCCTAATTTTAAATCAATCCAGCGGAGTTGCCTGAAAAAGAAATTAACAGAGTGATAGAAGTGATGTGAAACTTTTTCTTTAACATGACTTTTTTTAGCTGTATTTTTCACAAACGCAAGAAAAATACTCTGTAAAATAAAGCGTAATGTATTTGAGTATAAGTGAGTTCTGTAGGGTGACTTTAAATGTGGATAGTTCTGCTTTAACACATAACTAATATTTTTTTTACGGGTCTCAAATTTAAAAAAAAGAGAGCAAAAAATGACTATAAATGGCATTGAAATAGCCTCAATAGCGCTCATTTTATGCTGATTAAAATTACCGTAAAATTTAAACATAATTAAACGCACTAATTTTTGCGTAAAAAACAGACTAAGTAAAAGGCGAAAAGCCTTTTCAAAAGAATGTTTATAAATTAATTGTGCCATTAGAGTGCGGCTTTACTAGCGAGCCATCCAGCTAGCGTTTCAAAATCATCATTAGCAACGCTATACGGTGCGCAATTTAGTGCAACGTTACGATAAGCTGTCGATTCTTTAATTACTTCATCATGGTTTATGAAAAAAGGAGCCATTAGAGGTAGTGTAGATTGCCAAAGTGAGAACAAGTCAAATTCGAGCACTGACGCTGAGTTGTATTTGTTGACTAAAAAAAAGTGATGCCATGCGTTAGTGGTGTTTTTCAATTTTTGTAAACGCTTGTAGATAAGGCTATGACATATTGAATCGCAGTTCACTATTTCAATAACAATATCGTCCTCATCTAAGGTGTAATTATTAATATCTACGTGGCTTGGGCAATCAAAAAGCATCCATGTTGTATCTGGGGTGTCTAATTTTTTGCAATTATTAGCTAATTTATTTAGATCTAAATTAGAAGGCGTGTTGTCTCCGTGAGGTAAAAAAATAACACCATCGTTGTCTTGATGAAAGTGCTTAAGAACGCCTTCAAAACTATTGGCGTTACTCCATCCTTGGGTATTTTTCCAAGGTAAACCAAAATGTAAACACAAGTCACTTTTTGAGTCTAAATCTATAGCGATAACGTGAACAGCTGATTTTTTTAACACGCAGGCAAGGTTAGCTACTATTGCGGTACAGCCGGTGCCACCTTTTAATCCTTTTAAAAAAACTCTTTGCACGTTATAAATTTACCTATTCTTTTTGTATGCTAGTGGTAGCCATAAGTTCATCATTAATTTCTTTCAAAAGCGCATATTTATTAATAGTGTGAATGTTTTTTTGTTTATCTGTAATTTCAATATAATCATCTTTTTTACCACCAAAGCGACGAGCTAGATTTTCTATATCATTAGGTGTTAATTTTGGGGGCTTAAGAGACAAATGTTGCATTACCTATATTCATTAGTTTTATTTTGAGATTTTAACGTTTTCAATGTGTACTATACAATATAGCTGCTTAAACTAGTAAAGTATTTTAAATAAAAGGTCTTCTGTGCATAAACTTAACATAACAGGGTTGGACGCTGCCGCTAGTGAAATAAAATTAGCTGCCAGTTATGCTATTTTGGCTCCCTTTGATAACTTAGCAATAGAGTTTGCGCTACAGTCTGTTGATGTTAGTGGCAAAAATGATGTGTTTATTGTTTCTTCTCAAATAGAGTCCTTTTATGAATCGCCTTTTTCAGATGCACTTTTTGACGTTTATGATCAAGGGCGGGTGCATTCTTTTTCGTTTACTAAAGAAATGACTGATTGGGGAGTAAAGCGTATCAGTCGCGGAGTAATTAAAGAGCTAGGCGCATATAAAAGCATAGAGAACGCCTTAGTGTTTCTTCATTTTAATACAAAGCAATTACACGACTTTGATGATGCCCAACTGACGCAGATCATTACTAAATACAATGTATTTTTAAACACTGTAAATACGAGTTTACTCTTTTTAATATCTGGCCCAGAAGTTGTTAACTTAAGGTTTTTAGTTCGACGTTTAAATAAGTTATTTAGCGGTATTGTTTTTATTGATAATGATGCTGCAGTGCGTGTACTTGAATACGATTATTGGAGCCACAGCACTGGCGTAATTGCGGATAAGCAATACCAGCTAACTTTGCAAAATAATCAATATGTTGTGCAAGAAAATAAAATTGCAGAAAATACCTTTAATAACAACCATTTTAATGATGAAAGTGATGTGTGGCTAGTCCAAAGCTCGGTTCCTGAGGGCACCAAATTGCCGGCTCATTATCGTACTGTGAAAGAAAATAATGATTTATTTAATAGAGGTCCTCGGCTTAAGGCGGCGACATTAGTTTTTTCTGTAACCCGATATACAGATTTAGCATTATTGGCTAAGCAGTGTTTTGAGCTTAGAAAAAACTGTGGTCGCTGGTTGAAACTTGTTATCCAAAATGTTGATGGAATTATTCGCCATCAAGATGAATGCTTATTTTTAACACTCGGTGTGAACTTAATTTTATATAGTTTTTCAGAACCATCGCGGTTGCTATCACAAATTCAATCAATTCAAGGCTTTAAATTTTCAAGGCCATTGCCGCCTTCGGTTGATGATGTTTTGCAATACACAGAAAATACCTTTTCGAAAGGTTACTTGCCGTTTATCGACTTTACTAATCAGGTAGAAAAACACAGTGATTCTGCAGTTAATTTAGGTGTTAGTGGTGTGTTAGTCATACTTGAGTTACTACCTCGCATTGATCCTATTCATCCTCTTCACTTATTTCATATTAAGCGTGAAGGGGATGTATTTAGCGTAGTAGACAATAAGGTTTATCTCTATTTGCATGCATGTAGGGAAAATGATGTAACCAATGCAATTAACCATTTATTTAAATTACAAACGAGTGATTTTTTTTCTCGACAAAACATCATTTCAGATCACTTTTATATACAACAAGAATGTAAGCAGTTACGTCGTTTTTATAAAGATAAGCCGATAGATGATTTTACAAAGCAGCTTAAAGAAAATGAAGACTATAAATTTGTGCCCGATGTAACAAAAAACCTAAATATTGATATTTCAACGCCTGAATTGCTGACTGAAACACGCCCAGATGCAATACCTTTTGTTATGAAGATGAAGGAGCAATAAAGTGAGCTTAAATCAATTTTTAATCACCGGTTTTATTGCGCTTATTCTGGGGGTTTTATTATGCTTAATGAGCACTTATGTTTTAGACAAATTAAAAAAATATTTTTATAAAGTCACATTTAAACACGAAGTTTTAGAGCCCTATACACCAACAAAAAATAAAAAGGAAAACAATTGAAACTCTCAGGCTTAGGGGTGTGGAACCTTTATTTTTTAGTAAAATTTGCATTGTTTTATTACGGGGCGATTAGTTTTGATTTTTTAAGTAACACTGCATTTGCTGCTTTTTTAGCAGTACATTTCAAAAATGTACGAATAGAAAAGTTAAAGCATCTGAGCGCTGTAATACTCGGCGTTATATTACTTTATAAAGATTCTTGGCTACCGCCAATAAATCGGCTTGTTAAACAGGCTGATAACATCCAAGATTTTAATGCTAGTTATTTTGTAGAGTTAGTTGGGCGAGTAATAAATGTAGATATGTTACTTGGATTATTTATTATCATCGTTTTTTTCTGGTATAGCTCACAATGGATCCGATTTACGACTGTGACGGTTATTGGTCTAACCTTTATTGGGTGGAGTCATTACAAAGCAGCTCAGCAACCGGAAATAACTCAGGGTTTAGCTGTAAAAAAGAGTGAAAATATACTCGCAGACCCTGCAATTGTAACGACAGGAAAAAAGTCACCCGATCAACAATTAAGTGATTTTTATCAACAACAACGTCTACTCATGAGCCAGTTTCCTCAACAGGTAGAAGGCGATTTATTTGATGTTATTGTTTTAAATATTTGCTCTATGGCTGTCGATGATTTGAATACAATCGATGTTAGCTTAGCCACTATGTATAAAGATTTTGATATTGTTTTTTCAGATTTTAATTCTGCAACGTCATACAGTGGTCCTGCAGCGATAAGACTTTTGAGGGCTAGTTGTGGGCAAACAAGTCAAGAAGCCTTATTTAACGACACACCTGAGCAATGCTACTTATTTAAAAACTTAGAAAAACTTGGCTACCAACATAATGTAGTAATGAATCATGATGGTCATTTTGATGAATTTAAAGGTTTAATAAATAAATACGGCGGTTTGACTAGTAAACCGTTTAATATCGATGCTATGCCTATTGCTCAATATGGCTTTGATAATAGCCCTATTTATTCTGATGGGGCAGTGTTGAATGGTTGGCTGGATAATGATGCAAAAGATTGCAAGCCTTGTGCTATGTACTACAACACAACAAGCTTACATGATGGGAATCAGTTTGCTAATAGCGCTCGCATGAATAGTCAGCAAAGTTACCCACAGAGGCACGCTAATTTATTTGCTGATATTAATAGTTTTATTAAAAATTTAGAAAAGCGCGGTCGAAATGTAATGCTAATGGTAGTACCTGAACATGGTGCTGCGTTAAAAGGTGATAAGGTGCAGTTTGCAGGTTTGCGCGAAATACCAAGCCCTGCCATTGTGTCTGTACCAGTGGCCATTAAGTTTATTGGCCCTAATGTTCAACCTTACTCGCAGATAGTAATCGATGACTCAACGAGTTATTTTGCTCTTTCGGAGCTGGTAAGCAAAACGCTTCAAACAGACATTTTTGGTGGAAATAATAGCACCGCTAACTTAGTTGAGAACCTGCCGAAAGCCCCAAAAGTGGCTGAAAACGCAGATACTATTATGATGTATGTTAACAAGCGACCTTATATACAGTTAGATGGCGGTGATTGGTCAGTATACCCACAAAGTAATTGATTTTTTATAGGGATATTGAGTGCAGCGGGTTATGTATTTTAACGCTCAGCTTTGTCCAAAAATGTTTACAATAAGCTACCTTCTCAAAGCGACTTAGCGTATTATTCTGCCAATATGGTTTTTCCTACTTTGGGGATGTATGCGTCTAGATATTCACTGTGCTGACAGAATTGGTATTGCTCAAGAAATCCTTAATATTTTAGTTAACTATGGTGTTGATTTAAAAGGTATTGAAGTCGATTCAGTTAACTGTCGTATGTATGTAAGTTTTCCCGAGATTGAATTTGAGCAATTTCAAAAAATCATGCCATCTATTCGTTTAATCGACGGTGTGCATGATGTACGTACAACTGCTTTTTTACCTTCTGAGCGTGAACATAATGAGCTAAATACATTACTGCGCGCATTGCCTGATGGAGTTATTTCGATAGATGCCAAAGGGTGGGTACGCTTGTGTAACGATGCAGCGTGTAAAGATTTACAGTTGCATGAAAAAGACGTTATTGGTGCAAATATTAATAATTTGCTCAAAGGGTTTAATTTTACTCGTTGGTTAGAGAGTAAAGAAGTACTAGGCCAAACTACGCGTGTAGAAGTGGCAGGTGAAGATTTTATTGCTGATATTTTACCAATTGCAGTTCCTCAAGGTAATGAAGGTGATGTGCTTGCTGGTGCGGTAATTAATATTAAATCACAGAGCCGTTTAGGTCAGCAAGTGAGTGCCTTTCGACGTTATGGACAAGAAAGTTTCGCCACTATTCATAACTTTAGTACCGCTATGCGTCGAGTTGTCCGTGAAGCACGCAAAATGTCACAATTAGAAGCCCCAATATTAATTACAGGTGAAACAGGAACAGGCAAAGAGCTGCTTGCTCGAGCTTGCCATTATGCTTCCAACCGATCTGTCAAACCTTTTATTGCTTTGTCGTGTGCATCGTTACCGGATGATGTCGCTGAATCTGAATTATTTGGTTATGCAGGTTATGAAGAAAACGCAGCACCAAAACGAGGTGTTTTAGAGCAGGCTGATGGTGGCACTGTGTTTTTGGATGAAGTGGGTGAAATGTCAACTCAACTACAAACTAAGCTACTGCGCTTTTTACAAGACGGTACCTTTAGAAAAGTAGGAGATGAGAACGAGGTTAAAGTAAACGTACGCATTATTGCAGCTACGCAAAAAGATTTACCGGCAATGGTACAAGAGGGTGTATTTAGAGAAGATTTATATTACAGAATAAATGTTCTAACGTTAGAAATTGCTCCGCTTAGAGATCGCAAAGCTGACGTGGGGCCACTTGCAGAGCACTTTATACAAAAATATGCACAGCAAAATGGCCATCCCGTACCACTTTTATCTCAAGAATGCTTAAGCTTTTTACAAGAATACCCGTGGCCTGGTAATGTTCGTCAATTAGAAAACGCAATTTACCGCGCTGTGTCATTACTCGATGATAGTGAGTTACGTGTAGAGCATTTACAGTTACCTACATTTACGCACGAGTTAGGGTATTTAGAGTCAGATTTTGAGGGCTCGCTTGATCAAGCGGTAAAACGGTTTGAGGCAACATTGCTTCGCAAGCTCTATCCGGCTTATCCGAGCTCCCGCCAATTAGCAAAGCGTTTAGGGCTTAGCCATACCGCAGTTGCAAACAAATTACGTGACTACGGTATTAACCGTAAAACAGTAAAAGTTTAGTAAAATTAACGTATCACTTGATAATGATGAATGATATTTTTTTCAAAAACTTGTGATACACTCAAAATTAACAACAAACTGGTAAGACCTCCCCTGTGAACTTATATATTCGACTGCTTTTATTGTTTTTTAAAATTAAGCGTAATCATCAGTATCAAGGTTTACTTGATACAGTAGATATTGATTACAAAGCATTACCAACAGATTGCGATATAAATTTGCATCTAACTAACTCTCGTTATTTAGCTATGATGGATTTATCACGCACGTGGATGACTGAGCGTGTTGGTTTGCTAAAGCAAATTTTGAAGCGCCGTTGGTTCCCTATCGTTAACGCAACGGCGATTACTTATATCCGTGATATTAAACCAATGCAGCGATACACCATTAGCACTAAGCTTGTAGGCTGGGATCATAAATACTTTTATATCGAGCAAAAGTTTCATTCCGCACGAGGTTTACATGCTATCGCCTATGTACGAGGTGTGTTTAAAAGCAAAAAAGGCGTTATAAGTGTAGAAGAAATGCTTGAAGTGGCGGGCTTTGAAGGTAAAACTCCAATTTTACCAACAGAAGTAATGCATTGGAAAGAAATGCTAGAACAGAAAAAAGTGAATAACCTACCTAAATAAAAAAGGCCTTTCGGCCTTTAACACACATAGTAAGTATAGCTAAGCATTGCTTAGCTATACCATATACTTTAAAAGTTATATTTAACACCAAACATAGCAACAACTGGGTCAAGCTCTACTGTTGAGGTTAATGCTTTAGCACCATTAGCATAGACCGTCGCGTCAGTATCAATATCCATAATAGACACCATTGCATGTAATCCCCAGTTTTCGTCAATTTTATAGTTAGCACCTATTTGTGCTACAAAACCAAATGAATCATCTAGTTTTACTTTTACGTTGTCAGTACCAAGTGTTGTTTTAAGCGCTTGTGACGGTTGCTCATCAAAAAACATTGTATAGTTTATGCCAACACCTACAAACGGTCTTAACGCGTAGCTTGTATCTAAAAAATGGTACTGGGCGATAAGTGAAGGTGGTAATTGTTTTATATCGGCAATTTTATTGCCAGCTAAACCGCCAGTGCCATTTACATCATGTGAGAAAGGAGTTGCTGCAATAAGTTCTAATACCCACTGATCGTTAAATGCGTAATCTATAGTAATACCAAGCTGAGTATCTGAATCACCTTTTAGGCCTAGAGTCGGCGCTTCATTGATTGTAGAGCTACTGTTATCAGGGTTTACGTTAATAGCGCCAACATTTACGCTAAAGTTAGCGTGTGCAGCTGGAGATAGTGCAAGTAAAGAAGTTAGTAATGCAATGCTCATTGTGGTTTTCATGTTGTTCTCCAAGAACTACTTTTTGATTGACGCTATTATTGCAGCCAAAAAAAAATAAAAAATTGTTCTAGATCAAAGTTTCAAATATGTTTGAATGTTGTGAAATGGTTTCTTGATTTAGATTAATGTTAGCGTTAATTTTTTAAAGCAATGATTGACATAGGTAGATTGTGAATGGTCACAAGAATGTATCAGTGTTGACATCGATTAGTCATAATCTAGCGCTTTAATTAAGGCTCTTTAAGCTATTAAGAGTGTTTAATATGTCTTTAGCCACGATTGAAAAAACAAAAAATAACAATGTCTTGCATGCACAGGTCGTTGCGTATTTACAAACACTTATTCAGTTCGAATCAGTGACACCTAACCAAGCTGGTGCAATTGATTGGCTAAATGATCATTTAACTGAGCTAGGATTTAGTTGTGAGCAGTTTAAAGTAAAAGGCGTGACCAATTTGATTGCACATATTGATTTCGCACCAGGCCCTTGCGTTGCATTTTCTGGGCATATTGATGTAGTACCGGCCGCAACTGGCAATTGGTTAAGTCCGCCTTTTGCAGGACGTATTTTAAACGGTGCCGTTTATGGTAGGGGTGCTGCGGACATGAAAGGCGGTGTTGCCGCTATGCTCAGTGCAACAAAAAGCTTAATAAATAGTAATAAAAAGAAAATCGGTTCGCTTTATTGGCTTGTTACCTCTGATGAAGAAGGGGAGGCTGAATTTGGCTCTCAGGAAATAGCCTATAGGCTTGCTAAGCGAGGAGTTATTTTGGATGGTTGTATAGTTGGAGAGCCGACAAGCCATTTGCATGTGGGTGATACGATTAAAAATGGTCGACGTGGAGCATTGTCTGCGCGTATTGTTGTTAATGGTAAAGCAGGTCATGTTGCCTATCCAGAACACACAGTTAATGCGGCGCACATTGGGGCTAAAATAGTTAATCTATTAAGTACACAAACGTGGGATCTTGATGAGACAAGTTCAAAAACGACTTTGCAAGTAACCGGAATTAATATCAAAAATGTGGTTGATAATTTAGTGCCGAGTAACTGCGAAATTACATTTAACGTGCGTTATAGTCATGGTTACAATAGCGATGCAGTTAAATCGCGTGTTACTGAGGCTCTGAATAAGTTTGCGGCTTATTACAGTATTGAGTGGCAACGCCCTTGTGAACCTTATTATACCAGTGCAGCTAAGGATTGGAGTTTACTCTCACATATAGAACACGCTATTTATCAACAAACGAGAAGTTACCCTTTATTAAGTACAAGTGGCGGGACTTCTGACGGCCGATTTTTTGCAAATAACCACACTCAAGTAATTGAGTGTGGTGTGCGTAATCATACAATTCACCAAGTAAATGAAAACGTGCCTATTGAGGATTTATTGAAGATAGACGCTATTTATACTTCGCTACTTAAAAGTATGTTTATCAATTTGAGGGATTAAACCGGATGCTAACGGCGTTAAAATGTCTGCAGAGCAATGCTGGAGCAATTGCTGAGAATAACTAAATAACAAATTTTTTCTTGTTAGCTACATGGTTTTATTCCCTCAAAATAGAGTATTTAATTAAGCGAATTGATATTAAAGGCGTCAGTGTTTATTCTTTCCCGAGATAGCGTTTTGCTTTATTTTCTTTTACATTTTCAAGATCGACTAACACTAAACCATCAATGCAATTATTAAAATCAGGGTCGATACTAAAGCTTAAAAATTGCACCCCGCCAGGCGTACAGAGCTCTGTATATTGTTTAAATAGCGTAGGAACTTGCGCGCCCATGTTGGCAAGTACATGTTTAAGTTCTACAAAGTCTTCTTTTATATCGCTGTCCGTAAATACGGTTTGGCATTGTGTTAGTTGTTGATCACTTAGTTTAAATTCGTTATTTGGCGTAGCAAGTATCTGGTTACTCTTATAATAATGCTGATAGTAATAAACCAACATCGCTTTAGCTTGTTCGGGTAAGGCGTTAGAGACGGTCACCGCGCCAAATAAATAACGATATTGTGGGTAGTTTTTTACAAAAGCGCCAATCCCATACCATAAGTAATCAAGGCTTTTACGCCCCCAATATTTAGGTTGGACAAAACTGCGACCTAATTCAATTCCTTGTTGCAAATAGGGCGCCATTGCATCGGTATAAGTAAACAAGCTAGCGGTATAGAGGCCTTCTCGTCCGTGCTTTTTGATTATGTCTGCTGCGCAAGCTAAACGGTATGCACCGACTAACTCTAGCTGGGAGGGATCCCATAGAACAAGGTGTTGATAGTCCATATCAAACTTATCTATATCACGGCGCTTTCCGCTGCCTTCACCTACCGCTCTAAACGCAATTTCTCTAAGGCGACCCAACTCTCTAAAAACTGGCGAACTACCTATATATTGATAAAGGTGTATGTGCATACCGTCTTGTGTTTTACCAAGTAGTTGGCATTGATCAATTGCTTTTTTGAGCTCTTTTCTGCACTCAGGGACTGCAATAGGCATTTGTGTTTTTAGCGGCAGGGGCTTTTTACTGGTAAGCCTGTAAAGTTGTTTTCGGATAAGGTTTACTACTTCTTTGTCTTTTAGGTTTTCTATTAAATAAGACTCAGGAGGAATAGAAGCACCAATTTCAAACTCTAAAGATTTTTGACGTTGCTTAAACATTTCTTTGACTAACAATAGGCTTGCTAGAGGTTTGTAGATCATTGAAGTGCCATAAAATAGAGGGCTATTTTTAGCTTTAATAAATACAGGTAAAATAGGGCAGTTAGCTTTTTTCGCCATACGTAAAAAGCCGCTGTTCCATTTACAGTCTTTTATTCCGGTCGGGCTCAAACGCGACACTTCGCCTGCAGGGAATATTAATAATGCTCCTTCACTCTTTAGGTGTTGATGAATATTATGCAGTTCTATTTTTTTAGTCATTCCGGATAAGTTATCAACGGGTAATAAGAGTTCATGCATGGGAGTGACTGACATTAACATACGGTTCGCCACGACCTTTAAGTCTTGCCTCACCGTTGAAAGGACCTTAATTAACGCCAATGCATCTAGGGATCCAATTGGATGATTTGCAACAATAACCAATTTACCCTCATTAGGTATATGCTCAGTCTGTTTTGGTTTGTAGCGGGTGTCAAAATCAAGTTCGTCAAGTACCTGTTCTACAAACTCTAATCCTTGTAAGTGGGGATAGGCATCACCAAATGCAACAAATTCTTGCTCGTGTAATAAGTATCCAAGTCCTTTTTTTACTAAACCGGTTACTTTTGGTGAGTTTTTTAGTTGCGGTAAATTTGCTGCTATTACTTTATCAATACTGATCATATTAACCTCTAAAACGCATTGGTATATTTGCCTTTGAGATAGAGTAAAAAAAGGGTGTGACAATTACTTTGCAATTGTGTGACTTTTTGAAGTGCGAATAAGACAAAGCAAAGGCATAATTAGGCGCATATTCATTTGATCAACAATTTTATTGGGGGATGCATGTCGGTATTAATTGCGATTACAGGGCGGGATAACACAAAATTAATGGCGCAGTTGCAAGCTTGTTTACCAACATTGCGTATTGAGCAATGGCCAGAATGCCAAAATTTGAATGACGTAGATTTTGTACTTGCTTGGAAAGCACCTCAGACAATGTGGGCGCAATTACCAAATTTAAAAGTTGTTTCATCATTTGGTGCTGGAGTTGATAGCATTGATTTAACGCAGTTGCCAGAGCATATTAATGTTGTACGCATTGTTGATGAACAACTCGCTGAGGATATGGCCGAATATGTACTTACCCATGTACTAGCGCAAAAATTACGTTTAAAAGACTATTTTATTAAGCAAAGCCAGCAAAGTTGGAAACCAAAGCGTGCCTATAATTATAAACACGTTGGTATACTCGGCTACGGGGAGCTTGGCAAAGCATGCGCTAAAAAACTAATTAAAAATGGGTTTGATGTAAGTGCATGGGCACAAAGTCACAAGGAGGATGCTGATGTAAATATACATAGTACCCAGCACGGACTTGATGAAATGCTTAAAAATACCGATTACCTAGTATGTTTACTGCCACTTACAAAGATGACCTCAGGTATTATTAATCATGAATTAATAGCTAAGCTGCCAGCGCATGCTGTTGTAATAAATGTAGCGCGAGGACAACACGTTGTTGAACAAGACTTATTAAGTGCATTAGATAATGAAATGTTACGTGCGGCTACGCTTGATGTTTTTGACCAAGAACCGCTAAATGATGAGCATCCATTTTGGCAGCATCCTAAAATCACGTTAACACCACATTGTGCAGCATTGTCAGATTTAAACAGTGTTACAGAGCAAATAGCCGATAATATTGAACTATTCATAAAGGGAGCTAAGCTTAATAACCAAGTAAATAGAAAGAAGGGTTATTAAGTTATAACCAAATAGTTAAAAAAACAGCTTGTTAACACATGTAATTTTCATTAGTGTTGAAAGCTATTCTTACTAATAAAAATTATAAATGGGGTATTATGAAATCAAAACAAAGCGGTGTTAAATTAAGCTTAATTATAATCTCTATCATTATTTTAGGTGTTTCAGCGTGGTTCAATCAGGCAAATGCACAAGAAATTTCTGCAGATATAAATGATAGCATACGCATTAGCTGCGTATAATTAATCCCCAAAACATGTGTTGCCAGAAGAGTTATTTTAAAGTAATTCTTCTTACCCACCTTCATCATATAAACGAGTAAAAATAGTATAACGCGCAAGCGGATATTGTTGTTTGCATACAATAATTAAATTTTATTACGAATTAAATCACGTACTATAAACCGAGCTGGATGAATTGCCTGACTGACACGTTCGCTTAATGGGCGAGGCTCATTATTTAAGCAACTGATAAGATGTTCAGCACTTAACGGTGCGCTGCATAAAGCACGTGCCCCAAACCCTGTAAAAATATGCAAACCCTGCTGTGGCTTTTTTAATGGTTCATATTGATAACGCTTGCCCAAGCGTAAATTAGCAAAAGCCTGTGTGTAATCGCTTTGCTCGCACCATTGCCCTGCCATTGGTAGGTGGTCGATAAATGTGCAGCGTACGGCAGCTTTAGCTGAGGTGATATTACCGAGTGTTGTTGCAAATTCACTTTGCTTATAAAAATTAAGAAGTTGCTCTTGATTTAATTGGTTGTCATGGGCTGTAACTTGACGGCTTTTCGTGTTTTTTTCAAATGTGGCCCCCATACAGTGATGCTCTAAATAAGCAGGGGTAAAATAGCCTTTATGGCATAGCACTGTTTTAAGTTTGTTTGACTGTTCACTGGCCTGAACGTGCGAAACTTGACCTCGTACGCCTACAATTGGCAATGCCTTTGTTTGCTCAAATGCATCACTGTGTTCACCGGCACAAATAATGACATCGCTAAAGGGGCCTAGTTGCTCTGTATTAGTTAATAAAAACCAGCCATCCTCGGTTTTTTTAAGCTGTTTAATATCGCAGTTAAATGTACTTTTAAATGGCGTTAAGCTATTTGCTGCATTTAGCATGGCATTGACCAGTTGAGGGGGATTTACCCAGCCACCTTGTTCAAAAAACACGCCTGAATAACCTGTCGTTACACCGGCTATTTCATCGCCTTGCTCAGCGGTTACATTGCGCATTAGCTGGGTTGGCCACAGTTGCTTTTGTGCTAAATTCTGATGCTTATCGGCGAGAGGTTGTTTGACAGCATGCTGTAGTACGCCACACCAATCATGATCAAAACTAAAACCATTAGTGAGTAATTCGCTATATAGGCGCTTTGCGTATAAAAAGCTATGTGCAAATAACTCACTGTGAGGTGAGTTCTTAGCTTGTAAATGAGGATAAATAGCACCTTGTACATTGTGCGATGCACCCATTGCGGGTTGTTCATCTTGGCAAAATAACTGGCTTGCTATACCGCGTTTAGCCAAACTATATAAAATGCAGCTACTGGCAATACCACCGCCAATAACAGCTACATTTTTTAACGTGCTACTATCTTGATTAAAATAAGCAGGGGCTGATTGAGTGTTTTTAACATGCTCAAATTGGCCAATAAGCATATCCCTTTTTTGACCAAACCCGTTGGTTTTTGTTGTGTTGAAACCGGCTTCAATTAAACCTCGACGAACAAAGCCAGCAGCAGTAAATGTTGATAAAGTTGCATTCGCTCTTGAAATATTAGCCATCGATTCAAATAAACTTTGTTGCCACATATCAGGATTTTTACTAGGCGCAAAGCCATCTAAATACCAAGCATCTACAATGCCCGTTTGCGAAAAACTCATTGCATTTATTGATTCAAGCGCATCGCCAAAATATAAATCGAGTATTACACGGCCTTTTTCAAACTCTAGCCTATGGCATCCTGCTAAATTAATAGGGTAGCGTTTTATTAATTGATCGCTAAATGAGCTTAGCGAAGGCCATACTTTTAATGCTTGGCTTAGATCATCTATTTGCAAAGGGTATTTTTCAAATGAAATAAAGTGCAAGCGTTTAACATCTTTATCTAATTGATTTTGAACTTGTTGACGTGCAAGATAGTCAGTAAAGCGTTGCCATGTATTTAAAAAGTTTAAGCCAGTACCAAAACCGGTTTCGGCTATAACAAAATGTGGTTGGTCATGATTTTGTAATCGTGCATCTATATTATTTTTCTCATAAAACACACAATGTGATTCAGCCAAACCATCGCCATTAGAAAAATAAATATCACTGAAGTCATTAGCGAAGGGTGTGCCTAAATCATTAAAGTGTATATGTGCGTTTTTAATCATGAGTTTAAATTTATAGAGTCTATTTTTTTATTATTTTACGGGTTTTCTTTGAAATAGTCTGGCGTTATTTATAAGCTAGCGGTTCAGAGTACAAGTGTACGCTAGAAAGCTGACCACTTAGGTGACTAAATTCGCGTAAAATAGAATGCAATTGAGTATTAAGCTAAGGGAATTACCCATGAGAAGAGCTGTAATTACAGGTATCGGTGTTGTATCAAGTATCGGTAACAATAAAGAAGAAGTACTAGAATCGTTAAAAGCAGGTAAGAGCGGTATCGCTTTTAACCAAGAATTTGCCGATTATAAGTTGCGCAGTAACGTATCGGGCAAAATTGATATTGACGTTAAAGAACATGTTGACCGTAAAGCAATGCGCTTTATGGGCGATGCTGCTGCTTACTC
Organism: Pseudoalteromonas aliena SW19; assembly: GCF_014905615.1. NCBI lineage: Bacteria > Pseudomonadati > Pseudomonadota > Gammaproteobacteria > Alteromonadales > Pseudoalteromonadaceae > Pseudoalteromonas > Pseudoalteromonas aliena. The sequence goes on along the minus strand of NZ_AQGU01000026.1, from coordinate 85,794 downwards.
TTATATTTCGATGACGCAAGCAATTGAAGATTCAGGTTTATCTGACGAGCAAGTATCGAACGAACGCACGGGTATTATTGTTGGCTCTGGCGGCGGCTCGTCTAAATGGCAAGTAGAAGCGGCTGATATTTTACGCGAAAAAGGCGTAAAACGTGTAGGGCCTTATATGGTGCCACGCACTATGGCAAGTACGACATCTGCTTGTTTAGCAACACCATTTAAAATTAAAGGTGTTAACTATTCGATTAGTTCTGCATGTGCTACTTCTGCGCATTGTATTGGTAATGCAGTAGAGCAAATTCAGCTTGGTAAGCAAGACGTGGTATTTGCTGGTGGCGGTGAAGAGTTGCATTGGACACTGGCAATGGAATTTGACGCTATGGGCGCACTTTCTACTAAGTACAATGAAACACCCGAAAAAGCATCTCGCACATATGATGCAAATCGCGATGGTTTTGTTATCTCTGGCGGCGGCGGTATTGTTGTTGTTGAAGAACTAGAACATGCACTTGCACGTGGCGCGCACATTTACGCTGAAATTGTTGGCTACGGTGCAACATCAGATGGCTATGACATGGTGGCTCCATCAGGTGAAGGTGCTGCACGTTGTATGCGCCAAGCTATGCAAGATGTAGACAGTATTGATTACTTAAATACGCACGGCACATCTACTCCTGTTGGTGATGTTAAAGAGCTAGGTGCAATTCAAGAAGTGTTTGGTGGTAAGTCGCCAATGATCAGTGCAACAAAAGCAATGACGGGGCACGCCCTTGGTGCTGCTGGTGTTCATGAAGCCATCTTTTCTTTATTGATGTTAGAGCACAGCTTTGTTGCGCCTTCCATTAATATTGATGAGTTAGACGAGCAAGCAGCGGGGTTAGATATTATTACTGAACGTCGTGACGTTGAGCTAAATACTGTAATGTCTAATAGCTTTGGCTTTGGTGGCACAAACGCTACTTTAGTAATGAGCAAATATAAAGGTTGATTAGTTTTTACTAAATACCTTGAAGCCGAGCATTGCTCGGCTTTTTAGTTTGTGTAACGCCTAGGTTGTTCGTTACAATGGAGGCCACAAAAGCTAAACGGATGCAGTAATGAAAATTCTTGCCGATCAAAATATGCCTTTAGTTGAGCAGTACTTTGCAGACTTTGGTGAGGTTGAGCGTTTTGATGGTCGTAAATTGACCCCTGAACAGCTCGTAGATGTAGATGTATTACTTACTCGTTCAGTGACTCGTGTTAATCATGAACTATTAGCACAGGCAAATAAATTAAGCTTTGTGGGCACTGCTACAATTGGTATTGACCATATTGATACGCAATTACTGAATAATAAAAATATTGCTTTTAGCAGTGCGCCTGGTTGTAATGCTGTTGCTGTAGCAGAGTATGTCATTAGCAGTTTATTTGCTCTAAGCCAAGAGAATGCGCGCCCATTAAGCGGTCAAACTATTGGTATAGTAGGTGTAGGTAATATCGGCGACTGTTTAGCGCAAAAATTAAAAGCATTAAATGTAGACGTAATTTTGTGCGATCCAATCAAGTACGAGCAAGGTCTATTAGAAAACCACGTAACGCTTGATGAGCTATTAGCGCAATCAGATATTGTAACTTTTCATGTTCCGCTAGTTAAAAGTGGCGAACATAAAACACTGCATATGATGAATAAAGCCCGCTTAAAAGCACTTAAACCAGGGCTTACGCTAATTAATGCAAGCCGAGGCGATGTAATTGATAATCAAGCATTACTTGAGATAATGCAAGCTGGGGCTGATCTAGATTTAGTGCTTGATGTGTGGGAAAAAGAACCCAATATTTTAACTGAATTACTAGAGCATGTTCGTTATGCCAGTGTGCATATTGCAGGGCATACGCTGGAAGGAAAAGCACGAGGTACACAAATGCTGTATCAAAAATTGTGTGAACTCAAAAGCGTAGAGGCAAGTAAATCGCTTGATGACTTTTTACCCTTGCCAGTTATTACAAGCGCAACGATTACGCAACATTTTAATGAGCAAGACATTGCCCGTTTAGTGCACTTAATTTATGACGTTCGTCGTGATGATGGAATCTTACTTCGTCATTTAGAAAATGATGGTTTTGATAGTTTACGCAAAAACTATCCGGTAAGACGAGAGTTTAGTACTTTATCGCTACAAGGTGAGAGCCCACAACTTGCTGCACTTAGCCAACTTGGTTTTACCATAGCTAAATAATTATTAACTAACGGTGTTATTTTAATATCGTTTATAGAGGAAGAAATATGTCGCAAAAATATAACGTTGCCGTACTTGGCGCTACTGGTTTAGTAGGCCGTCAAATCATTGAAACGCTAGCGGATCGTAAGTTTCCAGTTGATCAGCTTTTTTTACTTGCTAGCAGCCGCAGCGCGGGTGAAGACATAAAGTTTCGTGGTGAGACCATTGAAGTACTTGACGTTGAAGGCTTTGATTTTAGCCAAGCGCATATAGGTTTGTTTTCTGCAGGTGGCAGTGTATCTGAAAAGTATGCACCGATTGCTGCTGATGCGGGGTGTATTGTAATAGATAATACATCGCACTTTAGAAATGATTTTGAAATCCCATTAGTAGTGCCAGAGGTTAACGCTTCAAGCCTAGCTGATTTTAGAAATCGCAATATTATTGCGAACCCTAACTGCTCAACGATTCAAATGATGTTAGCACTAAAACCAATCTATGATGCATACGGAATTGACCGCATTAATGTATCTACTTACCAAGCTGTATCAGGCGCAGGTAAAGAAGCGGTTGACGAACTTGCAAAGCAAACAGCAAATTTAATGAATGCACGCCCTATGGATAATAAAGTATTTCCAAAGCAAATAGCATTTAACGTGATACCTCAAATTGATAGCTTTGAAGAGAACGGCTATACACGTGAAGAAATGAAAATGGTGAACGAAACTCATAAAATTTTGGGTGACACAACTATTGCCATTAATCCTACGTGCGTACGTGTTCCTGTATTTTTTGGACATTCTGAATCAATTAATATTGAAACACGCATGCCTTACGACTTTGAGCACGTTAAGCAGTTATTAAAAGATGCGCCAGGTGTTGAGCTAATCGATGATGAAGGTGATTACCCAACAGCTGTTTCTGACGCTAGTGGTAACGATACTGTTTATATAGGCCGATTACGCGCTGATATTTCTCATCCTCATGGGTTGAACATGTGGGTTGTAAGTGACAACACGCGTAAAGGCGCTGCAACTAACAGTGTACAGATCGCTGAAGAACTTACTGCCAATTACTTATAATTTTTGAGTAAGCAAATTAAGCGGTAAACCACAGTTGTTTGCCGCTTTTAACACATCAAACCCGCCACTTTTTTGCCACTTGTGCTGTTAAACATATAAAGCTACTGATAAACCTCAATAAATTTATACTACAATGATGTTTTTAGACATTTATTTTCAATGTGTTGCGATGGATATTACGCCTCAACTGGTTTATAGTTTGTAATTGGAATAGAGCTTGCAGCAAAAATAGATTGTAATAACAAATATGAGTCAGTTATTTGGCTGATAGCAGCAAGAATAATCAATGTTTATGCGCCAACTTTTTTGGTACAACGTTAACATTTAAACATTAAAGGATCAGCATGCGCGGTTTAGCTACACTTATTTTATTAGCGTCTGCATTGATAGTAACGCCTATTTACTCTCAAGACAGTACCCAGTTGAAGGGGCCTAAAGGCGTTGACTATGGTGCGCAAGAGCGATCTATTGGGCCAATTAAACCAACGGATACTCTTTGGCGTATAGCAGCTAAAGTTCGTCCTGATAACTCTGTCAGTATCTATCAAGTGATGCAGGCTCTGTATAACAAAAACCCCAACTCATTCTTAGAACAAAACCTAAACCACATGCAAAGTGGTGCTTACCTAAAAATCCCCACATTAGCTGAAATTAGAAATGTAAACACACAACTAGCTAAGCAGCGCTCTGAGCAAGACGATGCGTTATGGGAGAAAAAGAAAAATGGTACGCTTACGCAAACAGAAATTAACTCAGCACAAACTAAGGTAACTCAAGCCCGAAAAGTTGATGTAGATGATGCAAAAAAAGAATTACAAAAAGAAATAAAAGAGATTAAGACAGAGCAGGCAACTAAATTAGTTGAACTACAACAACAGTTTAAAAGTTCTGTAAGTAATGTAGAAGAAATTCTCGTTGAAAATAATAATCTAAAAAAACAGCTAACGGGCATCTCTAAAGAACTTGAAAGTGTTCGCCTACAGTTAGGACAAGACAGTGAGATTCAATTACAACTCAAAGAATTAATAGCTAAACAAAATGAAGTACTGGCTCAGCAGAAATTAAACGAAGTTGTGCCAGAAACCGAAGCTGACACTGGAACATTATTATCTAACCCGCTTGTACTTGGTTTATTAATGTTTATTCCAGGCCTACTCGTTATTTTTGCTGTGGTTATGTTTTTGCGAAAAAGAGCCAATAACGAGGCCGATACAGAATCAGATGATGACTTTTTACCACAATCACCAAGCTATAGCAGTAATGATAACTTAGACACTGATACAGATAATGAGTCGGAAGTGCCTGATCCACTCGATGATTTAAGTGTTCAGCTAGATGATAGCTTAGAGAATGAGCTTTTATCTGATGAAGATACCGTATTTGATGATTCATTAGATGATAATTTAGATGATTTTACAGATCAGGATAGCCTACTTGATCAAGGTGACCTTGAAAGTTTATTAAGTGATGACATTGTTTTTGATGATGAAAATACAGGGGATGATGAACTTGATATTTTCATGCAACAAGGTTTTGACAGCCCATCGGATGACAGCTTAGAAGAAGACATTGATTTAGATTTAGCTCCACAACCATCTAATAATGACGATATTTTAAGTAGTGATGAGCTAGATAGCTTATTTGACGAGGATGTAAGCTCATCTGAATTTGATGCACAGCCAAGTGGGATAGAAGACGATGATAGTTTAGATTCTCATGATGAAATAGCAGCATTTAGTGAAGAGCTTGCCGGTGATGATGACTTTGATATTGATGATTTATTAGAACAGACAAATGTGGGCTCTGAAGCTGCAACTGATTCGGTTGTGAAAGAAAATGACGACTTTGATTTAGACGATATCGATAGCTTAATTGATGAAGCGACGGATGAGAATGACGTTGATGATGCATCAACCAGTTCAGCCGATACGCTAATCGAAGAAAATGACGACTTTGATATAGACGATATCGACAGCTTAATTGATGAAGCGACGGATGGGAATGACGTTGATGATGCATCAACCAGTTCAGCCGATACGTTAGTAGAAGAAAATGACGACTTTGATATAGACGATATCGATAGTTTAATTGATGAAGCGACGGATGAAAATGACGTCGATGATGCATCAACCAGTACAGCTGATACGCTAGTAGAAGAAAACGACGATTTTGATATAGACGATATCGACAGTTTAATTGATGAAGCGACGGATGAAAATGACGTTGATGATACATCAACCAGTACAGCTGATACGCTAGTAGAAGAAAACGACGATTTTGATATAGACGATATCGATAGTTTAATAGAGCCGCCGATTGAGGAAGTTGCGCTTGTTGAAGAAACAGAGCCTGCAGAAGAAGCCGCGCTTGTTGAAGAGCCAGAGCTTGCAGAAGAAGCCGCGCTTGTTGAAGAGCCAGAGCTTGCAGAAGAAGTCGCGCTTGTTGATGAGCCAGAGCCTGAAGAAGAAGCCACGCTTATTGAAGAAACAGAGCCTGCAGAAGAAATCGCGCTTGTTGAAGAGCCAGAGTCTGCAGAAGAAGCCGCGCTTGTTGAAGAGCCAGAGTCTGCAGAAGAAGCCGCGCTTGTTGAAGAGCCAGAACCTGCAGAAGAAGTCGCGCTTGTTGAAGAGCCAGAACTTGCAGAAGAGCCAGAGCCTGAAGAAGAGGCTGCACTTGTTGAAAAGCCTGAGCCTGAAGAAGCCACGCTTATTGAAGAACCAGAGCCTGCAGAAGAAGCTGCACTTGCCGAAGAGCCAGAGCCTGAAGAAGAGGCCGCACTTGCTGAAGAGCTAGAGCTTGCAGAAGAAACAGCGCTTATTGAAGAGCCAGAGCTTGCAGAAGAAGCCGCGCTTGTTGAAGAGCCAGAGCCTGAAGAAGAAGCCGCGCTTGTTGAAGAGCCAGAGCCTGAAGAAGAAACCGCGCTTCTTGAAGAGCCTGAGCTTACAGAAGAAACCGCGCTTGTTGAAGAGCCTGAGCCTGAAGAAAAAACTGCACTTGTTAAAGAACTTGAGCCAGTAGAAGAACAAGATGATTTTTCGGACACCTCTGAAACATTGCTCGATCCTGAAGATGCACTAGAAGAGTATAACGATAGTGAATTAAAGAGTGTTGATGAACTTTTAAATGAGTTGCAACAAGTTGAAGACGAAAGCTATGTTGAAACCCCAGAGTGGTCAACAGAAGATCTAGATGATGAAATAGAAGAAGTGGAGGTTGATTTAGGAGATGACCCATTAGCCGATGAGGCTGAGCCAGAGCCTTCACTTGAAGATGAAATTTTAGATACTAGTAACAGCGAAGAGCTTGTTGAATCCTCGGAACAGGAGCTTGATGATACTCCACTTTTAGAAGCAGATAACCAGCTTCCTTCACATTCTGATGAATTAGAAAGCGATAACTTAGAAGATGATGTAAAAGATATATCGCCAAGTCAGACAGAACAAGATCTAGCTAGCGCACTCTCAGCAGGAAGTGACTTAGATAATTTAGATGACGATTTTGATGATGAACTTCTAATTGATAACGACTTTGCTGAACTTGATAATGAATTAGAGGGTGCTGAAGAAACTCAACCTCTAGATCTTGATGACTCGCAAGAAACAGCGCCAGATGATCAAACATCCGCCACCGCTGAGCCGCTCCAAGAAGATGATTTAGATGATGATTTGCTAATCGATGATGAATTGGCTGAGCAGGGTAGTGAATTAGAAAATGAGTTAGGCGATGACGATGAGTTAGCAAATACACCGCCTACCACATTAGATGAAGAGTTACCTGAAAATGTAGACGCCGATACAAAAGATGTATCGGTAAGTCAAACAGAGCAAGATTTGGCCAATGCGCTTGCTGAAGGAAGTGATTTAGATAGCTTAGAAGATGATTTTGACGACGAACTGTTAATTGATAATGATCTTCCTGAATTAGACGCTGAGTTTGCAAGCGACAGGGTGCCAGAAAATACGATAGCGGCTCAAACAGAGCAAGAATTTGAAATAGATGATACTGACAATGATGAGTTATTAGCAAGTTCAGATGAAAATTCGGTGGACGATGAACTTGATAATGAATTAGAAGGTGCTGAAGAAATTCAACCTCTAGATCTTGATGACTCGAAAGAAACAGCGCCAGATGATCAAATATCCGCCACCGCTGAACCGCTCCAAGAAGATGATTTAGATGATGATTTGCTAATCGATGATGAATTGGCTGAGCAGGGTAGTGAATTAGAAAATGAGTTAGGCGATGACGATGAGTTAGCAAATACACCGCCGACGGCATTAAATGAAGAGATTACTGACTTACCTGAAAATGTAGACGCCGATACAAAAGATGTATCGGTAAGTCAAACAGAGCAAGACTTAGCCAATGCGCTTGCTGCAGAAAGTAGTTTAGATAGCTTAGAAGATGATTTTGACGACGAACTGTTACTCGATAACGATCTTCCTGAACTAGACGCTGAGTTTACAAGCGACAGGGTGCCAGAAAATACGATAGCGGCTCAAACAGAGCAAGAATTTGAAATAGATGATGCTGACAATGATGAGTTATTAGCAAGTTCAGATGAGAATTCGGTGGATGACGAACTTGATAATGAATTAGAAGAAGCTGAAGAAACTCAACCTCTAGATCTTGATGACTCGCAAGAAACAGCGCTAGATGAGCAAACATCCGCCACCGCTGAACCGTTGCAAGAAGACGATTTAGATGATGATTTGCTAATCGATGATGAATTGGCTGAGCAGGGTAGTGAATTAGAAAATGAGTTAGGCGATGACGATGAGTTAGTAAATGCACCGCCTACTTCATTAGATGAAGAGTTACCTGAAAATGTAGACGCCGATACAAAAGGTGTATCGGTAAGTCAAACAGAGCAAGACTTGGCCAATGCGCTTGCTGCAGAAAGTAGTTTAGATAGCTTAGAAGATGATTTTGACGACGAACTGTTACTTGATAATGACTTTACAGATCTTGATGCGGAATTAGAAAATTCAGATATCGCTGAACCAACTGATTTAGAGTACTTAGATGAAGATTTATCTGATGAATTAGTTAATGAACAAACTAACGTAGATCGCGAAGCTGAAATAACTCAAGCGAAACAACTCGGCAGTAGTGATATTGCTTCTGATGATGAACTTGATGACGAGTTTATGGCTGAGTTGACTAATACTGATTTTGATTCATTGCTTAATGAATTAGCAGAGCCTGAAGAATTAAGTATTGATGATAGCAGTGAGTTTGATGTTGATTTTGATAGCTTGCTCAAAGAAGATCTAGGGGTTGATGAACCATTAATTATTGAAGAGCCTCAAGTTGAAAGTAGTGATGTTGAGCAACTAGGTAGCGATGAATTTGTAGATATTGATTCATTGTTAGAGGAAAGTGATGATGCCGAACTTGAACACGAACCTTATAATGACGTTAATATGGATGTGGGGTTAGGTGAGTTTGATGCGTTACTGGCTGGTGAAAATCCGACTGACGTAGATGCTGAAAGTGGTGGTTACTCAGCTAAACTAGATTTGGCACGCGCCTATATCGAAATCGATGACTCTGACTCTGCGCTAAAAGTAATTGAAGATGTTATTAACAAAGGCCCTGAAGAAGTTCAAGAAGAAGCGCTTAGCTTAAAAGCCAAATTGAAATAAAAGAACAATAAATACGTTTAAACCCATAATTAGCTTAGCTAATTATGGGTTTTTTTATAGGTATTGATTGGGTTTCAGCACAATTATACCAACCGGCATAAATATTTGAACAATTTAACGAATTAAACAAGCCCCATACATAAGCAGGCTGGTATTACTTTTATTGCATCGTTAGATAGCATAAAATGCCTCGTTCATTAGCACAGTAGGGTAAAACGGTAATTATGCGAGTAGCACTTGGGGTTGAATACAATGGCGTACGCTACAGTGGTTGGCAACGCCAATCACATGTAAATAGTGTACAACAAGAAGTAGAAAAAGCGTTGTCGCGTATTTGCAATCACCCTGTTGAAGTAATATGTGCGGGGCGCACCGATGCAGGCGTACATGGTACAGGCCAAGTAATACATTTTGACACTGAGGCCGACCGTGACATGGTGGCATTTACTTTAGGCATGAATACGTTAATGCCTAAAGATATTGCAATTCGTTTTGCGCAGCCAGTGGCGGAAGATTTTCATGCTCGCTTTAGCGCCACGGCTCGTCGTTATCGTTATATTATTTACAACTCGCCTCTGCGTGGAGCTGTATTAAATGAGGGCGTTACACACTTTCATCATCACTTAGATGAAGTGAAAATGCAGCAGGCATGCCAGTATCTAGTTGGTAAGCACGATTTTACTTCTTTTAGGGCTATTCATTGCCAAGCAAATACGCCTACTCGAACAATTCATCACTTATCGGTGCAACGTATTGGAAACTATGTTGTTATTGATATCAAAGCGAATGCATTTTTACATCATATGGTCCGTAATATAACGGGTAGTCTTATGGACATTGGTTTACATAAACAGCAACCTATTTGGTTAAAAGAGTTACTTGATTGTAAAGAGCGTGCAAAGGCCAGCGCGACAGCTAAAGCCGCTGGTTTATATTTGGTTGACGTTGATTACCCTGAGCAATTTAAAGTTCCTAAGATGCCATTAGGACCATTGTTTTTACCTGATATTGGTATTTAATTTTGGGTATTACTAGTACTTTTTATGCGCATTTCTAACTACTAAGACCAGTTTTTTATACCGTGTTAATGAAATTCATGTTTTAATTGAAAAAATTCGTCTACTAATCGCTATTGGTAGACTCGCGACACAGAACAGTATTAAGAGAGTTGCAAATGAGTTGGCTAGAAAAAATCTTACCTAAAACGACAAAGTCATCAGGTCGTAAAGAAATCCCAGAAGGTGTATGGGCGAAGTGTACGTCGTGTGATTCAATTTTATATAAAGCTGAATTAGAAAAATCATTAAACGTATGTCCTAAATGCGATCATCATATGCGTGTTAGTGGCCGTAAGCGCCTAGAGCACTTTTTAGATGAAGGCGATCGTCAAGAGCTTGGTACACAACATGAGCCAAAAGACATTCTTAAATTTAAAGATTCTAAAAAGTACTCTGATCGCATCAGCTCAGCCCAAAAAGCAAGTGGTGAAAAAGATGCACTTGTAGCTATTAAGGGCCGATTAAAAGGCATTCCGGTTGCAGCTGTCGCATTTGAGTTCTCATTTATGGGTGGCTCAATGGCTTCGGTTGTTGGCGCTCGTTTTGTTGATGCTGTTGATCAATGTTTAGAACATAATATGCCGCTTATTTGTTTTTCTGCATCAGGTGGTGCACGTATGCAAGAGGCGCTTATGTCGCTTATGCAAATGGCTAAAACAAGTGCTGCACTTGCAAAAATGACTGAAAAAGGTCTACCGTTTATTTCAGTAATGACCGATCCGACCATGGGTGGTGTATCTGCATCACTTGCTATGCTGGGTGATATTAACGTTGCTGAACCTAAAGCGTTAATTGGTTTTGCGGGTCCTCGTGTTATTGAACAAACTGTTCGTGAAACACTACCAGAGGGCTTTCAACGTAGTGAATTTTTGCTTGAGCACGGTGCAATTGACATGATTATTGACCGTCGTGAAATGCGTGATACCCTTGCCCGCATACTAGCTAAATTTATGAACTTGCCTTCTACGGAACAAGAGCATAGAGTAGCGTAAATTTCAGCTTTACTGATTACACGCTATGACAAAAACAATTCCTAGCCAATCATCAAGCCTTGATGATTGGCTTTTTTATTTAGAAAGTGTTCACCCTGCAAACATTGCAATGGGCTTAGAACGTGTTGCTAATGTTGCCAACAACATTGGCCTTTTAAACACCTCAAGTAAAATTATTCTTATTGCGGGTACGAATGGTAAGGGCACCACAGCACGTTGCTTAGAGTCGCTATTGCTAGCGCAAGGCTTTAGCGTGGGCACTTATGCATCTCCTCATCTAATTCGTTATAACGAGCGTGTACGAGTTAACGGTGAGGAGTTAGCTGACCAGTTTCATATTGATGCTTTTCATCAGTTAGAGCAAGGTCGTAAAGACACACCACTTACTTATTTTGAATATAGCACGTTGGGTGCGTTGGCTATTTTTAAAGGCTGTCGCGTTGATTATGTATTATTAGAAGTGGGTTTAGGGGGGCGTTTTGATGCTACAAACATTGTAACCCCCTATGCAAGTGTAATTACTACCATCGACTTAGACCATAAAGAATACTTAGGTGATACGCGTGAATTAGTTGCTTACGATAAAGCCGGTATTTTTCGAGAGCATACCCCTGCTATTATCGGTGACTTAAATATTCCTCACACGATGACTGATTACGGTAAAGAAATTAATGCTGAGATGACGTTATCGGGCACAGACTTTATGTTTAAAGAGAGTGCTGATAGTTTTAATTGGCAGTACAAACAGCATAACCTTGAACTGAATAAACCAGCAATCCCTTGTCAGAATGCGGCTACGGCGTTAACTGTTTTAAGTGTTTTAAATTTATTGCCAAGTGAGCAGGTAATAAGAGATTGCTTGGCAAATTTAGTGGTAGAAGGGCGATTTCAGCAGCTAAGCGCTGAGCCTTTAGTATTTACTGATGTTGCACACAATCCAGAATCTGCACGTTATCTGGCTAATAAGTTATTAAAGTTTAAAGATAAAGGCTTTAAAATTCATGCTTTAGCCGCTATGCTTGCGGATAAAGATAAAGCAGGTGTGCTTAAAGAAGTAAGCCATTTAGTAGATGAGTGGTCACTAGCAAGCTTAAGTGGTCCGCGAGGCGATACTGCCAGTAATTTACAAAATGCATTACAAAGTGTACCTCATAATAATACTATTCATAGCTATAATAGCGTGGCAAAAGCACTTGCTATAATTTTACCAAAGCAAAAAATCGACACTGTTTTGATTGTTTTTGGTTCATTTTTTACAGTGGCTGACGCTATTAATTATTTTAAAAAATAGAGGGAATGTCGGTGAACTCAAGTTTTATTAATCGCTTAGTCGGGACAAGTATTGTCGTGATCGCAGCAATCGTGTTTATTCCCAATATACTCGACGGCGAAAAAGTTCATTATAAAGAAGCTTTTAAAGCTATTCCTAATAACCCTGAGTTAAAAACAATCGATCTTCAAAATTCAATAGATGAAAGCATGGCGGATGCCGAGCCACTTAAACAAAATGAAATTGAAGACATAAAAGCCGACGATGAAGCTCTTGAGCAGCAAACTCAATTGACAGAAAGCGATTATGCTTCTCAGCCTAAGGTTATTGAAGCCATAATAGAGCCTAAAGCCCAAGCAAATGCAGAACCAATTAGGGCTCGAAAAAGTGACGAAAACCTCACAAGTATGGCTTATGTTGTGCAATTGGGCAGTTTTTCTCATGCAGCCAATGTAAAAGCACTACAAGCTAAGCTTAAAGAAAAAGGCTTTAAAACGTTCACTAAACCAGTTAAAACACCAAATGGTACATTAACGAAAGTGTTTGTAGGGCCGTCACTTGATAAAAATGAGTTACAAAAACAATTACCTGAACTTAAAGTGCTGACAAAGTTAAATGGTAAAGTAACTCGCTACGAAGTAACAAAATAATTATTTAAATAGCCTTGTTTAGCAAGGCTATTTAAATTTAATTCATTATATTTTTACTGTAATTAACAATATTTATTTTGACATTATATGTTAAATTTTTGTATTCAATTACCGTCAGTTATCTCCCGTTTAAACTTGCATATTGGCAATGTTTGGGTATAGAATGCGCCCTAAATTAGCGACTAATTGGTTCTTATGATCTGGGTTGATTACGCCATTCTTGGCATTATTGCACTGTCTACCATCATCGGTTTAATACGCGGCTTTGTTAAAGAAGCAATGTCATTAGCTGTATGGGCTGGCGCCTTTATCATCTCTAGTTTATTTTACCAATATTTAGCTTCCTTCCTAACAACCATTTCTGAACCCCTTTTAAGAAATGCGGCGGCCATAGCCATATTATTCTTTGCGACGCTACTGTTAGGCGGTTTACTAAACTACATTTTAGGTGAGCTTGTACAGCGTACCGGTTTATCGGGTACCGACCGTGTCTTTGGCATAGTGTTTGGTGCTCTTCGAGGCGTGTTGGTCGTGAGCGCGTTACTCTTCTTTCTTGATGCTTTTACTGGTGCACCTAATACGCATTGGTGGGGCAATTCTATTTTGATTCCAGAATTTGGCTTTGTAGTTGAATGGTTCTTTTCGTACCTAGAAAACAACTCAAGCTTTTTAAATTCAGTAAACCGTTAATCGGCGAGGATAAATTACATGTGTGGTATCGTTGGAATAGTCGGAACATCCCCTGTTAATCAGGCGATTTATGATGGCTTAACTGTTTTGCAGCACCGTGGCCAAGACGCTGCGGGTATTATTACCATTGAGAACAACACGTTTAGCTTACGCAAAGCAAATGGTCTTGTGAAGGATGCTTTTCACACCCGTCATATGAAACGACTACAAGGTACAATTGGTTTAGGCCATGTGCGTTATCCTACGGCAGGCTCTTCTAGTTCATCTGAAGCACAGCCTTTTTATGTGAACTCTCCATTTGGTATAGCACTTGCCCATAATGGTAACCTTACTAATGCAGAGGCTTTAAAAGAGCAGCTATTTTCAGAAGCACGTCGTCATGTAAATACGACATCTGATTCAGAAATTTTACTTAATGTACTTGCTCATGAATTAAGTAAGTCAGATAAGCTAAAGTTAGACCCTGAAGATATTTTTACAGCGGTGAGTGAAGTTAATAACAAAGTCAGTGGTGGTTATGCAACTATTGCGATGATCATTGGCCATGGTATTGTTGCTTTTCGCGACCCTAATGGCATTCGTCCACTTGTATTTGGTAAGCGTGAAACGCAACAAGGCACCGAATATATGTTTGCCTCAGAGAGTGTCGCACTAAAACCAGATGGTTTTGAGTTTATTCGCGATGTTGCGCCTGGTGAAGCTATTTACGTCACTGAGACTGGTGAATTTCATTCATTAAGCTGTGCTGATAAAGCATCTTACTCACCATGTATTTTTGAATTTGTTTACTTTGCACGACCTGACTCAACTATCGACCGCATGTCGGTTTACGCAACACGCGTAAATATGGGCACAAAATTAGGCGAAAAAATTGCACGGGAATGGGCTGATAAAGACATTGATGTAGTTATTCCAATTCCAGAAACGTCATGTGATGTAGCATTAGAAATCGCACGAGTGCTTGATTTACCATACCGCCAAGGCTTTGTTAAAAACCGTTATATTGGTCGTACGTTTATTATGCCAGGCCAAGAGATGCGAAAAAAATCAGTACGTCAAAAGCTAAATGCAATTGACCGTGAATTTAAAGGCAAAAATGTGCTATTGGTTGATGACTCAATTGTTCGTGGTACAACATCAGCACAAATAGTTGAAATGGCCCGAGAGTCAGGTGCTAAAAACGTTTACTTTGCATCTGCTGCACCGGAAATACGTTTCCCTAACGTATATGGCATTGATATGCCTTCAGCAGCTGAGCTGATTGCTCACGGGCGTGAAGTAGAAGATATTAACGTAAGCATCGGCTCTGATGGTTTAATCTTTCAATCGCTACCCGATTTAATTGCAGCGGTTAGCCAAGAAAATCCTGAAATTACTAAGTTTGAAACATCAGTGTTTGATGGGCAATATATTACTGGCGATATTGATCAAGACTATCTAAATCGTATTGATAAACTACGTAACGATTCAGCTAAAAGCACCCGCGAAAGTGCAATGTCTTCAGGGTTAGAAATTCATAACCAAGACGAAAACGAAGCTGATTAATAATTAATAAATATTATACCAATTGCATTAAATAAGTGACCTATTATAGCGCTAAAGAAATAGCACAATAACAAGGCAAAAATTGTGACATATAGTTGTTCTATATGAATGATTTTTAACGCAGTTAGTGAGTTATTTAATACGATAGAATGATCATGTTTTTAATTAAATTGGTATTATTACATATAAAAAAAGGAGCTAATTAGCTCCTTTTTTGCGAAGGAAAGAAAGGGAACATTTCTATCAAACACGACTCTTTATTAGGTAAACTTTATTAAGTAAACATAGGGCTAACAATCCCATTTGTCCAAAGCATCGCTGTTACAGCTAAAATAATAACAAGTAATATTAATCCACACGTTACCACTGAGCTGGCATAAATAAAGCCACGCTCTTCAGGGATGTGCATTAGTATTGGCACGCCTGTGTATAATAAATAAACAGAATAAGCTAATGCCACAATACCGATACATACGACAAACCAAAGCACAGGCCAAAATGCTGAAAGTGCAGACATAAACACAGGTGTTGCAGTATAAGCAGCTAGTTCTAGCGTTTGTGTAAACGTTGGTTTAGCACCGAAAGTAACCGCCATCCAATGGGCTAAATAAGCAAGGGCGAATACGCCAATTATCAGTGCAACATACATCGCACTTGCTATTAATATTGCGCTATCATGTGTTAGAAATACAGGGTTGCCAGTGCCTATGCTCCAGCCTAAATAAACAGATGAGTAGTAGCCCATTATTGAAGGAAATAAAGCGATTAACAAAATGTGCGATAAACTATAGGTCAAACTTTCGTGGCGGTTATCAATTGTTTGCCATTCTTCGAGTGGGTGAGCATAAATGCCCCAGAGGTGATTTAGTATCATAGTGTGTACTCCATACAGGGAACGTATTATTGTTTTGGTTGGTTTATTTTTATACAGTCTATGTACAGTTATGGTTCACTTATTTTGCAAAGTCAAGTTAACTCGTTATTAACAATTTAATGTGCAAACATGTTTTGTTATTTTTAGCCATTTTTCTGTTAAAATAGTGGCCTATCAACCTATTTAAGTAACGAGTAGCCAACGTGCCCCATAGCCAACTTTTAGAGCCTATTAATGAATTTTTATTGTGTAACACGCCTGACGAGTGGGTTGAGCAAGCAATAAAAAAAGAAAACTTATCAATAATCTTAATTGATCATTTAATATGCGAATTAAAAGCCGCTCAAAGCGCTATGTTTTTAATACGTAAATACGCGGTAGATAAAGAGGGGAGCGACGCATTGCTAGAGTGGCTAAAGCCATTTGAAACGCTTATTTATAAACGAGAAGGGAATTGGCGCGATTTAGCGGCTAAAAATAAGCTAACTAAATCAATAATTCCTAAATCGAGTTCACCATACGGGCAAGGTCTAATCGATAAAATGGTTCTATTGATAAAAGAAGAGCTGCATCATTTTTATCAAGTGCTCGAAATTATGGATGAATACGGTATTGAGTATCGAAGTATTACACCGTGTCGTTACGCAAAAGGCATGCTCCGCCATGTTAAAACGTTTGAGCCTGATGCGTTGGTTGATAAGCTAATAGTAGGCGCTTACATTGAAGCGCGTTCGTGTGAGCGTTTTGCAAAGCTTGCGCCGCACGTTGATAAGCGTTTAGGTGATTTTTATATTTCGTTACTTCGCTCTGAAGCGCGTCATTACCAAGATTATTTAACGTTGGCGCAAGAAATAGCTGATTTTGATATTACCGAACGCGTAAACTTCTTTGGTGAAAAAGAAAAAGAGCTAATTTCTACACCCGACACTGATTTTAAGTTTCACAGCGGTGTGCCAATAGCGTAAAGCTAATTTTCTTTTAAAAAATTAATATATTTAGTTATTTTTTCATTGCTGAAATGATGTTTTTTCATGATTTTGGCAATTTCTCCATTTTTAATCAGTATATTAATTCCTCCATTAAATTTGTATAAGCGTTCTTTTGCTTGGTAGCTTGATTGAGAAACGATTAGATACAATTTATGCACAGCAAGATCTGGCGATAAATATTCTATTTTATTTTTACCTAAAGCGATTTCTTTATTGTGCTTAAGCCAATATTTTCCAACTTCTTTAGTACCCGCGACTAAATCAATGCGCCCTTGCTGAAGTAAATACAAGCTTGTAGGTAGGCTTTTAGTAGACGTTATTGCCAACTCAGTATTGCTAGCGAATTCTTGGCTTACAAAGGCACTATCTTCCTTTCCTATACTGTAGGGCTGTAATGATTGAATAGAACCATCGTAATTAACAGTACTTTGTTTTCGTTTAAAAATCCCCGAGTGAGCGACGGCCAGTGGGCGGGAGTAGTAAAAGACTTCATTTCTTTTTGCAGAATAAAAAGCACCTAAGATAGCTGTTTTTCTCTTTTTTTCTAATAGCTTGAGGGCGCGATCCCATGTGGTGAATTCAATCTCACTATTAATACCTTGTGTTTTGAGAGCTGCTTTAGTTACGTCATATAACCAGCCATTTTCGGGAAGGTTTTCGCTAAAATAGGGAGGGTAGTTTTCAGTGACAATCTGCCATGCCTGCTCGCTAAAAACTTTTGTCGGCATGGATATAACTGCGATGAAAATTAATAGCTTTATCATTAAAGTGGCTACTATTATTAAATTGTGTAAATAAATAATAGTCAGAATTTTAATTTATGCGAAAGGCGTGTTAATTAATTCTTGTGAGTGTGGGGTAACGACTAAATAAGAGCCTTGTGTATACCAATCACCCAGTACAGTGCGGGTAAGTGTTTGTTTATTAACTTTGTACGTATGAACATTGGGGCGATGAGTATGACCATGAATCATATTTGTTACATTATGATTGGCAAAAGTGCTAAGCACAGCATCATCTACAACATCTAAAATTTCAATAGGCTTATCAGCTTGGCTTAGTTTACTTTTTTCACGGGCGTTACGCGCTATTTTTTTACGATACCAAAGCGGCATTGCAAGCATTAGTTTTGGCCACCACCAACCTCTGCTTTTTTTTCGAAAATTTTGATATTCGGTATCTTGAGTACACATTTCATCGCCATGCAAAATAACTGTTGGGGTGTTGTATAAATCAATGACTGTTTGTTCAGCAAGTAATGTCATCCCTGCCATGTCTGCATATTGCTTGCGCATAATGAAGTCACGATTACCATGAATGAAATACACGGGAGTGCCACTATCACTGACTGCTTTAAGGTGCTTTGCCACATCGCCA
The DNA here is from genome assembly GCF_014905615.1 of Pseudoalteromonas aliena SW19. Taxonomy (NCBI): domain Bacteria; kingdom Pseudomonadati; phylum Pseudomonadota; class Gammaproteobacteria; order Alteromonadales; family Pseudoalteromonadaceae; genus Pseudoalteromonas; species Pseudoalteromonas aliena. Next base: position 67,418 of record NZ_AQGU01000026.1, on the reverse strand, counting down.
CTTAGTGCTGTGATGTAGTCATCCCCGACCCAAACTTCAAAAAAATCACCTAAAATATACAGTGCATCTACTTCTTTATTAAGTATGTGCGTATTTAAAAAATCAAAAAACGCAGCGCTTATATCTGGGCGGTTTTCGCTTAGGTGTAAATCTGCAATAAAGTATGTTTTACGAGTCATAGGGAAGTCTTTTCGATATAAATAAAGCGGGCGTATGCATATTGCACAAACACCCGCTGATACTCCACATTACGTGGATAAACGTACTATTAGCTAACAGTAACGCTTTCGATGATCACGTCTTCAAGAGGCACATCTTGGTGAAAACCAGTACTGCCTGTTGCAACTGCTTTGATCTTATTTACTACGTCCATGCCTTCTACAACTTCAGCAAAAACACAGTAACCCCAACCTTGCGATGTTTCGCTGCTGTGGTTTAAAAAGTCGTTGTTATTCACGTTAATAAAAAACTGCGCTGTAGCTGAATGAGGATCTGGCGTACGTGCCATAGCTAAAGTGCCTATTTTATTAGATAGGCCGTTATTAGCTTCATTCTGAATTGGGTCATTTACGTCTTTTTGTTCCATACCTGGAACAAAACCACCGCCTTGAACCATAAAACCATCGATTACACGATGAAAGATAGTGCCGTTGAAAAAATCAGCATTTGCATACTCTAAAAAGTTTTTAACTGTGTTTGGAGCTTCTTGCTCAAACATTTTAATGGTGATGTCACCAAAATTAGTGTGTAGAACAACCATGTGTTTTCCTATATCCGGTTTAAATATTGGCGCTATTTTATCGTAGTTGGCTAAGATTAACAAAGTAGATGTTTGGTTTGTTATAAAGCGCTAGAGCAGGGGCTTTTCAAGTGGTAACATAACTGTTCTAGTAAATAGTCAAGGACTCAAAGTAAATGGTAAATATATACAACACACTGACGCGACAAAAAGAGCAATTTAAACCTATGGTCGAAGGAAAAATCGACATGTATGTGTGTGGTATCACCATTTATGATTACTGCCATATTGGACACGCTCGTACTTTTGTAGGGTTTGACGTTATTGTGCGCTACTTACGCCACATCGGTTACGATTTAAAATATGTGCGTAACATTACCGATATCGACGATAAAATAATTAAACGTGCGAACGAGAATGGTGAATCAATAAACGATTTAACAGTGCGTATGACAAAAGCGATGCATGAAGATTTTGATAGTTTAAACATGCTACGCCCAGATATTGAACCAACAGTTACAAGCCATATGGATGAAATTATCGTTATGGTTAAGCGTTTGATCGAAAAGGGCCATGCCTATGTCGCCGCAGATGGCGATGTCTTGTTTGATGTATCAACGTTTGAGCAATATGGCGCGCTTTCGCAGCAAGATTTAACGATGTTGCAATCGGGTTCTCGTGTTGAAGTAGCACAAGATAAAGACGATCCACTTGATTTTGTGTTATGGAAAAAAGCAAAAGCAGGCGAGCCATCATGGTCATCACCGTGGGGTGAAGGGCGTCCAGGTTGGCATATTGAATGTTCGGCAATGAGCTCAAAGCACCTAGGCGAGCATTTTGATATTCACGGTGGGGGGTCTGATTTACAGTTTCCGCATCATGAAAACGAAATAGCGCAATCATGCTGTGCAAATAACGGCAAGTATGTAAATACTTGGATGCACACGGGCATGGTGCAAGTAAACAAAGAAAAAATGTCTAAGTCGTTAGATAATTTCTTTACAGTGCGTGAAGTTTTAAAAGCATACGATGCTGAATCTGTTCGTTACTTTTTAATTTCAGGCCATTACCGTAGCCAATTAAATTATTCGCAAGAGAATTTAGACCAAGCGCGTTCATCACTTGAACGCATTTATACAGCGCTTCGTGATGTTGAGCCTACAGAGTGTAGCCTTGAAGGCAATGAGTTTGTTGCTAAGTTTAGAAAAGCAATGAATGACGACTTCAATACGCCAGAGGCATTGCCGGTATTGTTTGAACTTGCCAAAGAGCTAAACCGTGTAAAAGACAGCGATGCAGTTCAAGCTGGTAAGTTAGCGTTTGTACTGCGCAGCCTTGGTGAAGTGTTAGGGGTTGCTCAACAAGCACCAGAAGCGTTTTTACAAGGTGGACAAGGTGACGATGAAGTAGCAACAATTGAAGCATTAATTGTAAAACGCAATGAAGCGCGTGCTAGTAAAGATTGGGGTGCTGCTGATGAAGCTCGTGATGCACTTAATGCGTTAGGTGTAATACTTGAAGATTCAGCCGGTAAAACAACGTGGCGTAAAGCGTAAGCGTTTAAAGTAATTCACGTTCAACTAAAAAGGGTTGCCAAATGGCAACCCTTTTTTGCTTTTTCTAACACTTAGCTGTGGTATTTTTCACATGCTTCAAGTGTGTTTTCAATTAAGCTAGCGACCGTCATAGGGCCAACGCCACCTGGGACTGGGGTAATAAAATGCGCTTTTTGTTCAGCCACGCTGTATTGCACGTCGCCGACTAATTTACCCGTATCTAAGCGGTTAATGCCTACATCGATAACAATAGCACCTTCTTTTATCCAATCTCCTGGGATAAATTCAGGTTTACCGACGGCCACAACTAATAAGTCAGCGCGGCGAACATGCGTTTCTAAATCTTGGGTAAACTTATGGCACACTGTGGTTGTACAGCCGGCTAATAAAAGCTCTAACGACATTGGGCGACCCACAATATTTGACGCGCCAACTACAACCGCATGCATTCCCTTATAACGTACACCGGTAGAATCAAGTAATGTAATAATACCCTTTGGCGTACATGGACGAAGCGCAGGCATTCTTTGTGCTAATCGGCCTATGTTGTACGGATGAAAACCATCTACATCTTTGTGCGGGGTAATGCGTTCTAAAATCTTTTCCGCATCGAGTCCTTTTGGCAGTGGAAGCTGTACTAAAATACCATCAACTTGTGCATCATTATTCAGCTCGTCAATTAAATCTAAAAGAGTTTGCTCATTAGTGTCAGCAGGTAAATCAAATGATTTAGAAATAAAACCAACTTCTTCACAGGCTTTACGTTTTGAACCAACATAAACTTGGCTTGCTGGATCGAGCCCTACAAGTACTACTGCAAGCCCTGGAGCACGTAAACCATTTGCTACACGTTCACTTACGCGTTCTGCTACAGCGCTACGTACTTGTTTTGCGATTGCCTTACCATCAATGATGTTTGCCGTCATGGGTGACCTTTAATTGGGGGTTAATTAACTAGATACCGATACTCTAAAAACGAATACATAATAAAATAGGGGTAATTATGAACATAAAGAAAATACAGTCTTTAGGTCATTCGCTTTATAATGTGCTGACTATTTTCGCAGAAAAGCATTGCAGCGCCAAGTTGCTTTTAAAGTATATGGTATTTGAGTCGTTAAATAGTTTAAAATTCAGCCTTCTATTGTAATATTTAACCATTGTGCACTAAAAATGACCACTTGATTGTTTTTATAAAAAAAACGTTTGACCTAACCCCGTCAAATCACTATTATGCACCCCGTTGTCAACGAGGTCACTCGCAAGCAATAGTAAGTATCGGCGATTAGCGCAGTTTGGTAGCGCACTTGGTTTGGGTCCAAGGGGTCGCAGGTTCAAATCCTGCATCGCCGACCATTTTTTTATAATACAATTATAATCGAATAGCTTATTGGTAAACTATGAAGTTTTCGATGCGCCCATAGCTCAGCTGGATAGAGCAACGCCCTTCTAAGGCGTGGGTCGAAGGTTCGAATCCTTCTGGGTGCACCATTTGAAAACATGTAAATATAGCGGTGATTGTAGCTCAGTTGGTAGAGCCCCGGATTGTGATTCCGGTTGTCGTGGGTTCGAGCCCCATCAGTCACCCCATTTACAAAAGAATATCGGCGATTAGCGCAGTTTGGTAGCGCACTTGGTTTGGGTCCAAGGGGTCGCAGGTTCAAATCCTGCATCGCCGACCACTTTCTTAAAGTGGTCTTAAACTCTCGGTTTAAGTGTTCAGTATGAAAAATGAAGTTAACTCTTCGAATGTCGGCGATTAGCGCAGTTTGGTAGCGCACTTGGTTTGGGTCCAAGGGGTCGCAGGTTCAAATCCTGCATCGCCGACCATTTTCTTATCTAATAAGATGAGTAAATAAAATCCTCAAAACTATAAACCTACTTTTGTTAACCTTTAATCCTATTAAATAATTTGTGTTTTACTGTTTGTAATTTACAGTTAGCCTGTTTTTTATTCAGTTAGCCTCTATAGTCCCTTATCTAGTCCAAATAATTGCCCCCTGTACTCGACTATCATAAATATTAGGTTATAATGCCGCGTCTATTGTTTAACATAGTGCCCGAAGGGCAAAGCAGCAATGGTATCTCATGGTAGCGACGGATGTTTTTAAGTGCGAAAAACCGCTTAAATTTTATCAAGACTCATGCAGATCACTTTGTTTGTAAGGAAGGCGAACAATCGCCAAAATTGAATATTGAGGTAAATCATGCAAGTTTCTGTTGAGACGACCCAAGGCCTTGAGCGCCGTATAACTATCACCGTTCCTTCAGAGAACGTTGAGACCGAAGTAAAAAAACGCCTACAACAACTGTCAAAAACACAGCGTATAGATGGTTTCCGTGCTGGTAAAGTTCCAGTATCTGTAATTAACAAGCGTTTTGGCCCTGCAGTTCGTCAAGAAGTTGCTGGCGAAGTAATGCAACGTAATTTTTACGAAGCAATTGTTTCTGAAAAAATCAACCCAGCTGGCGCGCCTACATTCGCACCTAAATCACTTGAAGCTGGTAAAGATTTAGAGTTCTCAGCTACATTTGAAGTTTACCCTGAAGTTGAAGTTCAAGGTTTAGATAAAATTACTGTTGAAAAACCTGCCGTAACAGTAACTGACGAAGATTTAGCTAACATGCTAGAAACACTTCGTAAACAACACGCAGCGTGGGCTGATGTTGATACAGCTGCTGGCGAAAACGACCGTGTAACAGTTGATTTCGTAGGTACTATCGACGGTGAAGTATTTGAAGGCGGCAAAGCTGAAGACTTCCCATTAGAACTTGGTCAAGGTCGTATGATCCCAGGTTTTGAAGATAACATCGTAGGTAAGAAAGCAGGCGAAGAAGTTGTTGCTGATGTAACGTTCCCTGATGATTACCACGCTGAAAACTTAAAAGGTAAAGCGGCTCAATTTACTATCACAGTGAAGAAAGTTGAAGCGCAAGAATTACCTGAATTAAGCGAAGAGTTTGCAACTAAATTCGGTGTTACCGAAGGCGGCGTAGATGCGCTTAAAGAAGAAGTTAAAAAGAATATGACGCGTGAGCTAGACCAAGCGGTTAAAGCTAACGTTAAAGACCAAGCAATCAAAGGTCTTTTAGCTAACAACGAAATTGAAGTGCCTAAAGCACTTGTTGATCAAGAAGTTGATGCACTACGTCAGCAAGCGGCTCAACGTTTTGGCGGCGACGCGCAAAACATGCCTGAGCTTCCAGCTGAATTGTTCCATGAGCAAGCAGTAACACGTGTTAAAACTGGCCTTTTATTAGGTGAAGTGATCAAAGCTAACGAGATTAAAGTTGATGACGCTAAAGTTGAAGCGTTAATTGCTACAGTAGCTTCTGCATACGAAGATCCAACTGAAGTAGTAGAATACTACAAGGCGAATGATCAACTTATGCAGCAAATGCGTAATGTAGCAATGGAAGAGCAAGCAGTTGAAGCTATTTTAGCTAAAGCAACTGTTACTGATGTTGAAAAAGCATTTGATGACATCATGAATCCAAAGCAAGGCGCTTAATAAGTCATTGACTTAAGCTCTCGCTAACGATTAAATGGCTCGTGCTACTCTGTTTATACAGCGTGCCCGGGCCATTTTAGTTTTTGGCTCTAAATTTGCGAAAAACGATAACTATGCTTCCTTATAATAAGGATAAGTATAAGCGCATAAGGAATTAAATAAGTATGAACACTGGTATTACAGATCCCCTAAATGCATTGGTCCCAATGGTTGTTGAGCAAACACCAAAAGGCGAGCGCTCGTATGATATTTATTCGAGATTATTAAAAGAGCGTATTATCTTTTTAACAGGTCAAGTTGAAGACAACATGGCAAATCTGATTTTAGCGCAAATGCTATTTTTAGAATCAGAAAATCCTGATAAAGATATCTTTTTATACATTAACTCACCAGGTGGTTCAGTAACTGCAGGTATGGCTATTTACGATACAATGAACTTCATCAAACCTGATGTAAGTACAATATGTGTTGGTCAAGCTGCAAGCATGGGTGCTTTTTTACTTACAGCTGGTGCTAAAGGTAAGCGTTTTTGTTTACCAAACTCACGGGTGATGATTCACCAACCGCTAGGTGGCTTCCAAGGTCAAGCATCTGATTTTGAAATACACGCGAAAGAAATTCTGTCGATTAAAGACAAATTAAATCGCTTAATGGCTGAGCATACAGGTCAACCACTAGAGGTGATTTCGAAAGACACTGATCGTGATAACTTCATGAGCGCATCACAGGCTGTAGATTACGGCTTGGTAGATTCAGTGTTCACAAATCGCGATAAAAAGTAAGCGTTTGGTAAGCAGGTTGCCTGTTTACCACTTTGAGTTACTATGCGAAAAAATTAAATTTTGGTATAGTTAAAACGTATTGAAATAGCCACCAACCAATTTGGTGGCCAACGTATAAAATGAGGTAGCTGAATGTCTGACACTCCTACAGACGGCGACAAAAGTAGTAAATTGTTATACTGTTCTTTTTGTGGCAAAAGCCAGCATGAAGTTCGTAAATTAATTGCAGGCCCTTCAGTATACGTCTGTGATGAATGTGTAGAGTTGTGTAACGATATCATCAGGGAAGAAATAAAAGACATTGCTCCAAAGCATGATGCGTCTGATAAATTACCTGTACCAAAAGAGATCCGTAAGCACCTAGACGACTATGTTATTGGTCAAGACCATGCTAAAAAAGTATTGTCTGTTGCTGTTTATAACCATTATAAACGTTTACGTAATCAATCGACGAAGCAAGATATTGAGCTAAGTAAAAGTAATATATTACTAATTGGTCCAACTGGTAGTGGTAAAACACTATTAGCAGAAACGTTAGCACGCTTACTCGATGTGCCATTTACAATGGCAGATGCAACGACATTAACCGAAGCAGGTTATGTAGGTGAAGATGTTGAAAACATCATTCAAAAGCTATTACAAAAATGCGACTACGATGTTGAAAAAGCACAACGTGGTATAGTTTACATTGATGAAATTGATAAAATTTCTCGTAAGTCAGATAACCCATCGATCACACGTGACGTATCGGGTGAGGGCGTTCAACAGGCGCTACTTAAACTGATTGAAGGTACAATTGCATCAGTACCACCGCAAGGTGGCCGTAAACATCCACAGCAAGAGTTTTTACAAGTAGATACATCTAAAATCTTATTTATTTGTGGTGGTGCGTTTTCGGGCTTAGATAAAGTCATTGAGCAGCGAAGTCATAAAAATACCGGTATTGGTTTTGGTGTTAGCGTAAAAGAATCTGCGGCGAGTCGTTCGTTAAGTGAAACATTTAAAGACGTAGAGCCAGAAGATTTAGTTAAATATGGCTTAATCCCTGAGTTTATAGGTCGTTTGCCAGTAGTTGCAACGTTAACAGAGCTTGATGAAGATGCACTTGTTCAAATCTTAAGTGAGCCTAAAAACGCCATTACTAAGCAGTTTTCTGTTTTATTTGGTATGGAAGATGTTGAGCTTGAGTTCCGCGAAGATGCCTTAGCTGCCATTGCTCACAAAGCAATGGAGCGTAAAACAGGTGCACGTGGTCTTCGTTCAATTGTTGAAGGCGTACTGCTTAATACTATGTATGAACTTCCTTCGATGGATGATGTAAGTAAAGTGGTTATTGACGAAACCGTTATTAAAGGTGAGTCAGACCCAATCTTGATTTATGAAAATAATAAACAAGAAAAAACTGCATCAGAGTAGTTTTTAAGCTATTTGCATAAAAAAGGAGCCTTAGGCTCCTTTTTTTATAATTAATTTAATCGAGTTGGGAAAAATTGTTGAACTTTAATTAGGTTATCCCCATATACTTGAGTAATCTTTAAAATAAATAAAGTGCGAAGAGAAAATATAATGACGCTTGAGAGAACCGACCGAGTCGAAATCCCAGTCCTAGCACTGCGCGATGTTGTGGTGTATCCACACATGGTGATCCCGCTTTTTGTTGGCCGTGAAAAATCAATAAAATGCCTAGAAGCGGCAATGGACAAAGACAAACAAATTTTCTTGGTTGCACAAAAAGATGCAACTGTAGACGAGCCTGAGCAAGATGATATTTATCGTATTGGTACTATTGCAACTGTACTTCAGTTATTAAAGTTACCTGATGGCACAGTTAAAGTATTAGTGGAAGGTACACAACGTGCGCAAATAGAAGAATTTGTAGATAACGATGATTTTTTTGTTGCTAATGCTCAATTTATTGAATCTGATTTAATTGATGAGCAAGAGCAAGATGTATTTATTCGCAGCGCTATTAGCCAGTTTGAAGGCTATGTAAAGCTTAATAAAAAAATCCCACCTGAGGTACTAACTTCAGTTTCAGGTATCGATGAGCCTGCTCGTCTGGCCGACACGATGGCTGCACATATGCCGTTAAAAGTCCCTGAAAAGCAAAAAGTGCTAGAAATTTCAAGTGTGACAGAACGTCTTGAATATTTAATGGCATTAATGGAAGGCGAAATAGACTTACTGCAAGTTGAGAAGAAAATTCGTACCCGCGTTAAAAAGCAGATGGAAAAATCTCAACGTGAGTATTACCTCAACGAGCAAATGAAAGCCATTCAAAAAGAGCTTGGTGAGCTTGACGATGTACCTGACGAATTTGAAGCACTTAAAAAGCGCATCGAAGAATCAGGCATGCCAACAGAAGCACAAGAAAAAGCGACCACAGAGCTTAATAAACTTAAGATGATGTCGCCAATGTCAGCAGAAGCGACCGTAGTACGTTCATACATTGATACATTAATTAATGTACCGTGGAAAAAACGTTCTAAAGTTAAAAAAGACCTAGCGGGTGCGCAAAAAATCCTTGATAGCGATCACCATGGTCTTGATAAAGTTAAAGAACGTATTTTAGAGTACCTTGCGGTGCAACAGCGTACTAATAAGCTTAAAGGTCCGATTTTATGTTTAGTAGGGCCACCAGGTGTGGGTAAAACCTCACTAGGGCAATCTATTGCACGCTCAACGGGTCGTAAGTATATTCGTATGGCACTCGGCGGCGTACGTGATGAAGCTGAAATACGTGGACATCGTCGTACCTACATTGGTTCAATGCCTGGTAAGTTAATTCAAAACATGACAAAAGTGGGCGTTAAAAACCCATTATTTTTGTTAGATGAAATAGACAAAATGTCATCAGATATGCGTGGCGATCCAGCATCTGCATTATTAGAAGTACTCGATCCTGAACAAAATAGCCACTTTGCTGATCACTACTTAGAAGTTGATTACGATTTATCTGATGTTATGTTTGTAGCTACCTCAAATAGCTTTAACATTCCAGGTCCATTATTAGACCGTATGGAAGTTATCCGTTTATCGGGTTATACCGAAGACGAGAAGTTAAACATTGCAAAAGAGCACTTAATTACTAAGCAAGTGAAGCGTAATGGCTTAAAAGATCATGAAATTGAAATTGCTGATAGTGCAATCGTTGGTATTATTCGTTATTACACGCGTGAAGCGGGTGTGCGTAATCTTGAGCGTGAAATTTCGAAATTGTGTCGCAAAGCAGTTAAGAATATTTTAATTGAAAAAGACACTAAAACAGTGACTATCAATCAAGATAACCTAGAAGAGTTTTTAGGTGTACAGCGCTTTGATTACGGTAAAGCGGAGGACGGCGATCGTATTGGCCAAGTAACGGGCCTTGCATGGACTGAAGTGGGTGGTGACTTACTTACTATTGAATGTGCGGCAGTGCCTGGTAAAGGTAAACTGACCTATACCGGCTCCTTAGGCGATGTAATGCAAGAATCGATTCAAGCGGCTATGACGGTCGTGCGTAATCGTGCAGATACATTCCGTATTAATAGCGATTTTTACGAAAAACGTGATATTCACGTGCATGTACCTGAAGGTGCAACACCCAAAGACGGTCCGAGCGCAGGTGCTGCTATGGTGACTGGGTTAGTATCAAGTTTAACAGGCAATCCAGTGCGTGCAGATGTTGCAATGACAGGTGAAATTACGCTACGCGGTGAAGTATTACCTATTGGTGGCTTAAAAGAGAAATTATTGGCAGCTCACCGTGGTGGTATTAAAACCGTTATTATTCCAAAAATTAATGAACGTGATTTAAAAGAGATACCAGACAATGTGCTGGCAGGCTTAGATATTCACCCTGTTACTTGGATTGATGAAGTATTAAAACTAGCTTTAGTGCATCCGGTTGAGAGTTTTTCAGTCGAAACGGCAAAAAAGTAGTAAAAAACGCAAAAAAAGTGCTTTTTAGGGCTTTTCAAATCTAAACGGTATGATAAGTTAAGCACTGGTTTTCAAGCCTAGCCCTTATGGGGCCTAGGCTTAAGAAAAATATAATCATATGAGCATTAAAAGTTTGCTCTAAAATTTCAAAAAAGTGATGTTAGTTTAAAAAACCGTCGCTCTTGATAATAACAATGAAAGAGGATGATATTGTGAATAAATCTCAATTAATCGATCAAATCGCAGCTGATGCTGACATTTCTAAAGCGGCTGCAGGTCGTGCACTAGATTCATTCATCGAATCTGTTTCTGGCGCGTTAAAAGATGGCGATTCAGTTGCACTTGTTGGTTTTGGTACTTTCTCTGTACGTGAACGTGCTGCACGAGCTGGCCGTAACCCACAAACAGGTGAAACTATTCAAATTGCTGCTGCAAACATTCCTGCTTTTAAAGCCGGCAAAGCGCTTAAAGACGCAGTAAACTAATCATCATTTTAAACAGATTAGTTATGGCGAATGTACAAGTACTTAATAATCGCAAATGATGAGTTAAGTAACTTTACCGCCAGTTACTTCAAGTGAAAAAGCGTATCTGGTAAGATACGCTTTTTTTACATGTGACAAGGTAAAATACCTTGATCAAAAAGAGATAAACAAATGCTTGAGAAAATCAGAGAAGGTTCGCAAGGACCTGTAGCCAAAATAATTTTAGGCGCGGTGATTTTATCTTTTGCCTTAGCAGGGATAGGCAGTTACCTTGGTCAAACCACGGAACAACCCGTTGCTGAAGTAAATGGAGTTAAAATTAGCCAAACCGACTTTAATCGCGCGTATCAAAATGAGCGCAGCCGACTAGAGCAACAATTTGGTGAATACTTTGCACAAATATCTGCAGATCCAACTTACATGGCGAGAATTCGTCAAGGTGTCATTGACCGTTTAGTACAACAAGAACTGCAAACACAGCTAGCGGCAGAATTGGGTCTTCGCGTAAGCGATGCAAGTATTCGAAAAACAATTTTAGAGTTACCGTACTTTCAAGTAGGCGAGCAGTTTAATAACGACCGTTACTTACAAGTTATTCGTCAAATGAATTTTCAACCAGATGCATTTCGTGAATATCTACGTAAAGATATGACTCGTAGCCAGCTTGTATCAGCAGTCGCAGGTACTGACTTTGCACTAGACAGTGAGCTTAAAAGTGCAATTGCCCTACAACAGCAAACGCGTAGCATTGACTACTTAGTTGTAAACAAAGAAGCATTAGCGGCTGATATCGTAATAACTGATGAGCAAGTATCTGACTACTATGAGCTAAATGCATCGCAGTTTTTGTCGCCAGAGCTTATCTCGGTAAATTATATTGAGCTTAAAGCTGAAGATATCACTGTTGAGTCGGTTACTGAGGATGATGTAAAAGCATACTATGAACAAAATAGAGCACAGTATGTAGAGCCTGAAAAGCGCCGCGTTTCACACATCTTAATTGATAACAGCGAAGATGACGATACAGCAAAGGAAAAAGCGGATACGCTTTTAGCACAGTTAAAAGAAGGTGCAGATTTTGCTGAGCTTGCACAATCATCATCGGATGACATTGTCAGTGCAGAACTTGGCGGAGATCTTGAATGGATCGAACGCGACGTAATGGATCCTGCTTTTGAAGATGCTACATTCGCTCTTAAAAATAAAGGTGAGTTTTCAGATGTTGTTGTTTCAGAGTTTGGTTATCACATAATCAAGTTAACTGATATTCAGACACAACAGGTAAAAGCCTATGATGATGTTAAAGCTGATTTACGTGCAGAACTTGAACAAGCTGAAAAAGTTGACGCATTTTACGAAAAGCAAACAGAAATGGGTGCGCTTGCGTTTGAAATTTCAGACCGTTTAGATGATGCTGCTGAGGCAGCTGGTTTAGAGATTAAATCAACATCACTTTTAGCACTTAATGCATTACCAGAGCCATTAAATAATGCGTCGGTTATAACCGCGTTATCGTCAGTTGATTTACTTGAAGATAAAGTAAACTCTGAGGTTATAGAGCTTGGTAATGAGCATGCCATTGTTGTTCGTGTTAATGAACACAAACCTGCTACGACTAAACCATTAAGCGAAGTAAGTGAGCAAATTAAAACCCGCTTAGTTAACGAACAGTCATCAACACTGGCTAAAAGTAAAGCACGTAGCTTATTTGCAGAAGTGCAAGCAGGTAAGGGCTTAAATGATGTAGCGAGCGAGCAAAGTTTAACTGTTCGCCAAGAAGCGCAGTTAACACGTCAAAGCTACACGGTATCACCTGCGATTGTGACTCAAGCTTTTAAAATGGCTCACCCAGTAGATTCTGCAGTGGTAGACGTTGTTGATTTAAATAACGGTGATGCAGCGATTGTCGCGCTTAAGTCGGTAACTGATGCACAAGTTGCAGCTGATATTGATCCACAAGCCAAGCAAAGCATTACTATGGCGCAAGCAAATAAAAACTACATGGTATTTATTGAAGCGCTTAAAGCGAATGCTGAGCTTAACTTACCAACGGTTACACAATCTGTTGAGTAATTAACTTTAGCTCATAAAGAAAGGCGCTTTTAAAGCGCCTTTTTTATTGTCTTGAATAAAGTTGGTATTAATTACTTCTGGCAATAAACTCAATCCGATTGCCGCTAGGGCGTGTTGACCTTTGTGGATTGAAATTTGTTCAATCTAGGGGCGATTTAATCGCGGCGCGAGGTTTGTAACCTAGTGGGCTAAGTAAAAATCGAGCAACAAAGAGTTAATCGTCCCTAGAAAGAACCCAAAGGGCAGCGCATGTTTGGCATCTATGCTGCGTTATCGCCTATTTATGGGGAATAACCACACTGCATAGGCTCTGCCTTGCCTAAATACCAAACAGTCTGCTGCAAAATCAATCACGAAAGGTCAACACGCCCTAGGCTCTCTTATCATCATATGCTGCGTTGGGCTATTGCCTAAATTCTCTGGTGCAAATTCAATTTTAATATTATTTTGCGTTTTTAAATGATCGTGTAGCTGCGCTAACTTTTCAATACTCTCAACACTGAGTGCTAAGTGGTGTAACCCCACATTTTCTGCTCGATTAAACTCCACACGTTTTTCATCATTTTTAACTCGCCACAATGTAATAGTTATTTTATTGTTTGATAAAAAATAAGCGGGATAGGTTGAATCACTTCCTAGCGTTTTAAAACCAAGTACATCTGCAAAGAATGCTTTTGAAGCATCTAGGTTTGATACGGTTAAACCTAGATGATCGACGCCGCCAACCCAATTTTTAACGTCTTTTGGTGTATCAGCAATAACAGAAGCGGATAGCAGGAGTAGGGGAGAAAGACTAAGTAACCTGAACTCTGGATAATAAATCTATCTCAAGCAGCTATTTTTAGCGCTGACTGCGTTGAATTTACTTGCAATAGGCCCGCTATTGACGCGCAAATTCGCCTTGTTTTCACTGAAAATCTCTGGCTAGAGAAAATAAATTTAAATATCACCATTATTCAATGCGTTAGTTAATCCCTTAACCAGAGTTCAGGTTAAGTAATAACGTTTTTTTAAACATGATACCTCTTGTTAATTAAATGCAGTTAACAATAAGACCTATCTAAATACGGTTATCTCACAAAAAAGGTATAAATCTATAAGCTGCTTTTAGCAGCTCAGTAAACGCTGCGTTACTTTTGACTGCGGGTTTTGAAAAACGACTTCGGTGGCACCGTATTCGACTACTTCGCCTTTGTCGAGCACCACAACGTGGTCGCTAATATGGCGCACTAAACTCAAGTGATGGGTGATCATGATATATGTCAGTCCTGTATCACGTTGTAACTTTAGTAGTAAATTAACTATCTGCGCACGTATAGAAGGGTCTAATGATGATACTGCTTCGTCGAGTACAACAACCTTGGGATCCAAAATTAATGCACGAGCGAGTGCTACACGCTGTAATTGACCTACGCTAAACATATGCGGATAGTAATGTTGATGATCTCTTAATAATCCAACTTTAGACAGTGTGGTATTTATTTTTTCGATGCGCAGCGCCTTATCAAACTCAGTATTATATAAAAGGCAGTCATCAAGCATATCGCCAATGGTTAATCCTGGATTTAGTGACGCCCCTGAGTCTTGAAAAATCATTCGAATATGACGACATTGATCATCGCGAATGCCATTGTCCTCAATAATATTACCTTCTAGTAAAATTTGTCCGCTATCAGCATGATCAGCGCCGGCGAGTAACTTAGCTAGCGTACTTTTACCAGCGCCCGTTTCACCAATTACAGCAAGAGTTTCACCTTTACCTATACAAAACGAAATATTTTTGAGTACTTCAAATTTCTTTCGATTAAATAAGCCAGCCCGTACATTAAATGTTTTAGATAAAGCTTGTACTTTTAATACCGGTTGCATTATCTCATGTCCTTAATAAGTGGAAAGTGACACGCATAACTGTGGCCATTGTGCTTGGTAAGTGGGGGGGTAACAACACATGCTTTTTGTGCTTGTGG
This sequence comes from Pseudoalteromonas aliena SW19, assembly GCF_014905615.1. NCBI lineage: Bacteria > Pseudomonadati > Pseudomonadota > Gammaproteobacteria > Alteromonadales > Pseudoalteromonadaceae > Pseudoalteromonas > Pseudoalteromonas aliena. The sequence continues at coordinate 52,380 of NZ_AQGU01000026.1, read as the reverse complement.
ACAGCGTGGTCCTAGTCGACAACCTATAGGTAAATGCTGCAACGTAGGAATGCTTCCTTTGAGTGCATAAAAAGGCTCTTTATGAGAGAGGCCTTGCTCGTAATCCGGTAAGCTTTTTAATAAAGCTTGTGTATAAGGGTGGCGAGGCTGGCTAAAAATTTTGTGAGTAGGTCCCGCTTCGACCATTTGTCCGCAATATAAAACATGAATACCATGCGACCAATGTGCAATTTCTTCGAGCTCATGAGAAATCATTAAAATAGACATATTTTTTAATTGATTTAAGCTTTTTAATAACCTAAATACTTGTGCACGCGTGGTACTTTCAAGCGCCGTTGTTGGCTCATCTGCAATAAGCAGCTTTGGCGTTCTGGCTATGGCCATCGCAATCATTACTTTTTGGCACACGCCTTCTGAGAGCTCATGTGGGTAACTATCGAGTACGGCTTCATGATTTTTAATGCCAACTTTATGGATAAGTGCCTTTACCCTATCTTTTCGCTCGCGATTGCGCTTTAAGAAAAATCCTTTGCTTGCGACTTCCGGTAATGTTTCAGCTATTTGATCGAATATTTTTGCGGTTGGATCAAGACTGCGACTTGGATCTTGGTAAATCATCGCAATATCTTGGCTCACTGTTTTACGACGTTGTTCGGGTGTTAAGCGCATTAAATCAACACCCCGCCAGTGAATTCTATCTGCGGTGATGTCCCAGCGTTCGTTTAAAACACCGACAATGGCTTTTGCTATTAAGCTCTTGCCAGAGCCAGACTCACCTACAAGTGCGTGTACCTCACCTTCTTTTAAACTAAAGCTGACTCTGTCTACGGCTCTAATTACCGTTTCCGAGGTGCGTAGCTCAATAGTTAGGTTTCGAACATCTAGTAATTGCATTTAATCAGCCTTACGTTCTTTTAACACCTGTCGCAGTCCGTCGCCCACCAAATTGGTTGATAGTACCGCTAAAAATAATAATACGCCTGGTAACGCAACAGTCCAAGGCGCTAAATAAATCAGGCCAAGGTTTTCGGCTAAAATTGCACCCCACTCTGTGGTGGGAGGTTGAGCGCCTAATTTTAAAAAGCCCAGTGCTGAAATATCTAATATTGCGGTCGATAGCGCCATGGTAAAAATAACTACAATATGTTCGTAAATATTGGGAAATATACCGCGCGATATTATATGCCAGTTAGATGCACCATCAAGCTTAAAAGCAGTAATGTAATCTTTATTTAATTCATCAACAATGAGGCTTTTTATTGAATGAATAAATTGCGGTAGCAGAGCTAAAATAATAGCCCACACAGTGTTCATTAGACCAGGCCCAAGTACCGCAATAATAATAATCGCTAATAATAAAGAAGGAATAGACAGTGTTATATCAAGTAAATGATTTAAAAAACTTGATCGTAGCCCACGGCTAATGCCAGCAAAAGTGCCCACCAGAACACCGATAATAGTAGTAAGGAGCGCCGCTACAACCGACAGTCCGAACGTATAAGTTGCGCCATTCATTAAGCGCGAAAGTACATCTCTACCTAAATCATCGGTACCTAAAATAAAACGTACATCGCCCATTTCGCGCCATGACGGTGGAATAAGCAGTGCATCACTATGCTGTTGGTTTACGCCATAAGGCGCTAAAAATGGTGCGCTGGCGGCAAGCAAAGCAAAGGCTAAAAATATCCACAAACCAACTAATGCAGGGTGGTTATTTTTAAACTTTCGCCAAAATCGCGCCAGTGGCGATGTATTCGACTCTTCAGAAAATAAATTAAACTTTGCCATGGGCTTGGTTCCGTGAAATTGGGTCGAATAGGGTGTAAGTAAGTTCGGTAATAATAGTGGCTAAAATAACAAACAACGACACGGCCATTAACCCACCTTGAATCGCGGGAAAGTCGCGCTGATAAATACTATCGATTAACCAACGACCAACACCAGGCCATGAGAATATAACCTCTGTTATCATGGCAAGTGTGATAAGCGTACTAAACTGCAAACCAATTTGTTTAATGACCGGCAGCAATGCATTACGCAGTGCATGGTGCATTATAAGTTGTCTGCGATTAAGCCCTTTTGCTCTGGCTGTTTTTATAAAGTTTTGGTCCATTACCTTGAGCATTGATTCCCGTGTAAAACGTATCAAAACGGTGGTTGGATACATAGCGAGTACAATAGTTGGCAATGTTAAATGGCGCAGAGCATCTAAAAATGCCATTCCTCGATAAGGAAAGTTGCCTAATGCAATATCAATTAAAATAAAGCCAGTTACCGATGGGATTTCGTAAAGTAAGCCCATTCTCCCGGACATAGGAAACCAACCTAGTTTTAATGAAAATACCATAATGAGTAACAGAGCTAACCAAAAAACAGGCATTGAATACCCAACAATGGCGCTAGAGTTAATGAGCTTATCTGGCCAACGCTTATAATAAACAGAAGCTAAAATACCAACGGGTACGCCTACTATAACCGATACAATAAGTGCATAAATACTCAGCTCTAATGTAGCGGGTAATAAAGCAATAATATGCGTAAATACATTTTGCCCAGAGGCAAACGACACGCCCCAATCACCTTGTAAAATGCGTCCTAAAAAGGCGATATATTGCATAAAGTAATTACGGTTATACAAGTATTTATCTTCAAGTGCACTGTGCTGAGCAAAGTTATTACTCGGTATGCCACTTAAGTTACTGAGTGGATCTCCAGGAAATAAATAAGCAAGTGAGAAGGTAAAAACACTGAGCATAAATACCATAAAGACAAACAAGCCAAAGCGTCGAAAAATATAATCTAGAATCATTATTTTTTCCTTGCATTAGCTAATGAAATAGCACCAAACGGGCCCAATGTTATACCTTCTACATCGGCGCTACTTGCTTGAAAACGCAAGCCATGAGCAAGAGGTAATAGTGGGAGTTCATCTATAATCATGTTTTGTGCTTGTACGTAGTATTTTTTACGTAGATTGAGATCTGTGGTGTCGAGAGCTTGAGTAAGCAGCAAATCAAATTTAGGATTGCACCAATTAGCTGGGTTTTTACCGCTAAAAGTGGCGGAGCAACTTAGTAATGGACTAAAAAAATTATCCGGATCGGGTGTATCTGCGGCCCATCCGAGTAAAACACTGTCGTGGCGATGCTCGCCAATGCGTTGTATAAATGTATTCCATTCGTACTCTACAATACTCACATTAACACCAATTTTGCGTAAATCACTTTGCATAAGCTCAGCCATTTTACGTGCATTAGGGTTATAAATTCGACTTACTGGCATTGCCCAAATATTCATATCAAATCCATTTGGTAAGCCAGCTTCAATCAATAATTTTTTAGCAAGCTCGGGATCAAACGTAGGCATATTTTTTTGTGACTCGAACGCCCATGATGTTGGCGGTAAGATTGATTGTGCACGCGTGCCGTTACCGTAATACACCGCTTGCATTATTTTATCTATGTCTATGGCATGAGCCAGTGCTTGGCGTACCTTTATATTGTCAAATGGAGCACGTTCGGTATTAAAGGCCCAGTAACCCACATTTAAATAGGTTTCTTTTTCAATATTTATATCATCACGCTGGGCTAAAATACTCAGCTGGGCACTGCTTGGATGAGCCGTTACATCACATTCTTTAGTCAATATTTTTGCAATACGTGCAGCCCCATTTGGTGTTATATCGTAAACCAACTGCTCTAGTGCCACATCGTGTTTCCAGTACAGCGGGTTTCTATAAAAACGCACCAGATGATCGCGACGATATTCTTTATAAATATAAGGGCCGGTGCCAACAGGGTATTGATCGAATAAATTGGTTTGCTCATTTGCTTTTAACTTCATTGCATATTCTTGCGAGAGCACAACCGCAAAGTCGGTTGCTATATTGGCTAAAAAGCTACTTTCAGCATTAAATAGCTCAAATCGAACTTGATAGTCAGATACTCTAACAATGTTTTGAATAAGCTGGTCAAGGCCTACGCTCTGAAAATACGGATAATTAGCTTCGCCTACAAAATGGTAAGGATTATAAACATCAAACAGTCGACTAAACGTAAAAATAACGTCATCAGCATTAAAGTCACGAGTGGGAGTAAAGTAAGATGTGGTGTGAAATTTTACGCCCTTGCGTAACGTAAACATGATTGATTTACCATCTTTACTGATTTTCCAGTCGGTAGCTAACTCGCTTTGAAACTCTGCTGTAACAGGGTCAATACTAATTAAGCGGTCGTATAACTGGTTGGCAATTATATCAATAGTGGAACCCGTAGTGGTCACTTGCGGATTAAACGACACAGGATTGGCTTCAGCGCAATAAACTAAGCCTTGGTTTTTTTCTTCGATGACTTCTTCTTTACTATCTATGCAACCAACTAATGTAGCCGCTAGCAAAACAAGTAATAATTTATGCACCCGCATAACCTCTACTATTGTTGATCCAACAAGTTGTATTTTTTAAGATAACCACGTAATTGATGATACGTTAAACCAAGTACTTCTGCAGTTTTCTTTTGATTAAATTGGCTATGCTCGAGCGCTTTATTAATCATATTTATTTCAAAATCGTTTGAGCGCTCTTTGAGACTACACGGAAATTGAATATCAACGGCTATATCAGTGCTCGCTTGAGTAATAGGTGGAGCAATAACAATAGGATCTGCGTTGACGGCTTGAATCGCTAGTGGCGCTTTAACACGCGCTTTTGGCCTAAAAGGGCTGTCAAATGGGTCTAAAATAATCTGGTGAACGGGAATATGTTCACTGCCATGGCGATACAAACTACGCTCAACAACATTTTTAAGCTCACGAATATTACCAGGCCAATCATAGCTAAGGAGTGTGTCGGTCGCGCTGCGAGTAAAGCCGCTAAATAACGCCCATTCTAAATCGCGTGCCATATTCATCGCAAACTGTTCAGCAAGAAGCATAATATCGTCTTGGCGTTCGCGCAGCGGCGGTAGGGTAATTACGTCAAATGCGAGGCGATCGAGTAAATCACTTCTAAATTCACCTTGCTCGGCTAAATAAGGTAGGTCCTCGTTTGTCGCGCACACTAAGCGTGTATCTACTTTTACGGTTTGTTTGCCGCCAACACGTTCAAACTCACCATACTCAATAACACGTAGCAATTTTTCTTGTACCATAGCGGAAGTATTGGCTAGTTCATCTAAAAATAACGTCCCGCTATTTGCGCGTTCAAAACGACCCTCATGACGTTTACTTGCCCCCGTGAACGCACCGCTTTCATGGCCAAATAATTCACTTTCGAGTAGGTTTTCGTTAAGCGCTGCACAGTTGAGCTTTACGTAGTTTTGCTCCCAACGCTTAGATAAAAAATGTAAGCGTGCTGCTATTAGCTCCTTACCTGTGCCGCGTTCACCAATAATAAGCACCGGCTTATCTAAATTAGCTAGCTGCGATACCTGATCTAATACAGATAAAAAGCTATCTGATTGGCCGAGTAAATTATCCTGTTGGCGATATTGGCTCATATTTCCTAACTCTTGGTCATTTTTACTAACAGTTAGTGTATTTCATAATCGGGGAGAACTAAAGAAATTTGTATATATAGTTTAACTTAATGAAAATAAAGTGTATTTTATCTTTTAAAAAGTTGGCAAGTATATTGATACTAGTTATAGCAGACTAACTACGTTTTAATTACAGAGGTAAATGTTATGGGAATTTTTTCACGTTTTGCAGATATTGTTAACTCTAATATCAACGCCATTTTAGATAAAGCAGAAGACCCAGAAAAAATGGTTCGTCTGATTATTCAAGAAATGGAGGATACGCTTGTAGAAGTGCGTTCTACTTCAGCTAAAACACTAGCTGAGAAAAAAGAAATTGTACGTCGTGTAGACACTTTAAAAGCGCAAGTAACCGATTGGCAAGAGAAAGCAGAACTTGCGTTAAGTAAAGATCGCGACGATTTAGCGCGCTCAGCATTACTTGAAAAACAAAAGTCGGCTGATGCCGTTGCTACAGTAACAAGTGAACTTGAACATGTAGAGTCTCACATAGAGAAACTTCAACAAGAAGTAACGACACTACAAGAAAAGCTAGCAGATGCTAAATCTCGTCAAAAAGCCATTATACTTCGTCAACGTTCGGCTGAGTCGCGCCTTGAAGTGAAAAAAGCACTTGATAGCTCAAAAGTAGAAGATGCACTTAATCGCTTTGAACGTTACGAAACTAAAATTGATGGGCTAGAATCTCAAATTGAGTCTTACGATTTAGGTAAAAAGACGTTAGCGGACGAAATTGCTAATCTACAAAAAAATGAAAAAATAGATGATGAGCTCGCCGAACTTAAAAAGAAGCTAGCTGATAAATAATTGCATATAAAAATACATGGGGCCCATGTGCCCCACTGCTTAAAAACATCAAAACGGATTGTTAGGAGAGGGTTATGTTTGATCCAGAGATATTAGTTGCACCATTTATCTTGTTTATGATTTTTGTTGCACCGCTGTGGTTAATTTTACACTACCGTAGCAAAAAACAAGTCAGTCAAGGGTTGAGTGAGCACGAACATCGTCAGTTACTGGAACTTGCACAAAAGGCCGAAAAAATGGCTGACAGAGTAGAAACGTTAGAAGCACTACTTGATCAAGAGTCACCACAATGGAGACGTAAAGTATGAGTACCAAACGCGAATTATTAAGAGACCCACAGCGCGGTAAAATAGCGGGTGTATGTGCGGGATTAAGTGACTACTTTAATATGGAATTATGGTTAGTTCGCATTATATTTGTTAGTGCGGTACTGCTAACGGGTGGTCCATTATTTGTGGTAGCGTATATTGCTGCTTGGTTTATTTTGGATAAAAAAGAGCCAACTACAGCTAATAATACAAGCTCTGCTAAACATGGTGATCCACTAGAAGTAAAATTTAAAGTATGGCAAAAAGGCGAGCCACCGCGCCGTGCTTTGCAAGATTTAAAAGAGCGTTTAACGCGCGTAGATACTCGCCTTCAAGATATGGAGCGCCATGTTACTTCAAGCGAGTTTACGGTGAGCCGTGAAATTAACAAACTTTAAAGGATTTAATAGCACCTTATTTGCAGCGTGATAAATTACGGCAAATTAGGTGCAAGACACTTTATGAGCCAATCATTTGCAAAAAAGACCTTTAAAAGCATTAAAGGCAAAGCACAAAAAGCCCTTCATCGTAGTTTAGATCAGCACGTAAAGCTGGCCGTAACGGGCCTAAGTGGCAGCGGTAAAACAGCGTTTATTACCGCGCTTGTTAAACACTTAACAACCCAAGCGGACGATAAAAATTTACCTTTTTTTGATGTAATGCGTGAGCATCGCCACGTTGCCACTAAAGTTGTGCCACAAGAAGCGTTAAAAGTCCCTACATTTAATTATACCCGCGCGTTAAATTCATTATTACCCAGCGATGGCGATCCCTCATGGCCTGCATCAACCGAGCGTATTAATACACTACGCTTGGCAATAAAGTACCAAAGTAATGCGGGGCTGCGTGGGCACTTTTCGCCGCAATCAACGCTTTATTTAGATATTATTGACTACCCGGGTGAATGGCTCCTTGATTTACCTATGCTTGAGCAAAGCTATTCTCAATGGTGCGAGCAGCAATATCCGTTATTAACTCAGCCTTCGCGCGTAAACGCATCAAGTGATTTTTTAATGGCCGTTGAGCAACTTGACTTAAACGCACCTGTAGATGAAAACGCACTTGCTCATATTGCTCAGCTTTATCAAAGCATGTTGGTAGGGCTTAAAAAAGACACTAAACTTGCCATGCTACAACCTGGGCGAATGCTTATGCCAGGTGATTTACAAGGCGCGCCATTGTTATTGTTTTTTCCGGTATCGGGTGAGATAAATAGTGACGATGTTGTTGCAGGTTCTAATTTAGCGCATTTAATTAAACGCTTTAACGCCTATATTAAAGAAGTTGTAAAACCATTTTATAATGAGCATTTTAGGCACTTTGATCGACAAATTGTACTTGTAGATGTACTTAGTGCATTAAACGAAGGACATGAAACCCTGCAAGAACAAAGCAGTGTAATAAATCAATTACTCGCGCACTTTAATTATGGCGAATCAGGCTTTTTTAAACGTTTATTTAAACCAAACATAGACAAAATATTGTTTGCAGCTAATAAGTCGGACCATATAAGTGCAAAGTACCATAAAGACTTAGCACTGCTACTTGATTCGCTCGTGCATGAGCAAAGTAATCATTTAAAGTTTGATGGCGTACAAATAGAAACCATGGCAATGTCGTCAATTGCAGCCACGCAGCCACGCCAAATTACCGACAAAGGCCAAACGCTTGATTGCATTTATGGCAAATCGTTAAACGAGCCTGATTGGCTTACGTATTTACCACCGCAACCACCCACGCGAATGCTCAATAAACGTGAGTGGCCAGCACAAGGGTTTGAGTTTTTATCATTCTCGCCAATGCCGAGCCCTGATAAACAACTAAAACACATTCGATTAGATCATGTCATGCAGTACCTGCTAGGAGACAAATTAACATGAGTGAGTCAAACCAACAGTTTCAAGCAGGGCGTCGTATAGATACGCAAAGCACTGAGCAAAAGGAGCCCGTTTTAGCACCTGCAAAAATTATTCAGCGCGGGCAAAGTGATTACGAAGAACTTGAAGATGAAGCACTAGAGCCAGCAATAGATTTGGAACCTGTGTATAAAAAGTCAAAGTGGCAAACGCTTAAAGGTGTTTTTGCTATTAGTTTTATAGTACTGGTGCTTTTAGAGTTTGCGTACTCGTTAGTATTTGCTTTCGAGCAGTCAATTATTTTAGGGAGTATTTATTTAACTGCGGTTGTAAGTGGCGTGCTGCTAATAGGGCGCTTATTGTGGCGAGAGTATCGAATGCTGCGCAGTTTAAAGCGTAACCAACTACACCGAGTTGAAGCCGACAGGCTTTTAAACAGCGAGCAAGTAGGTGGTGCACTCCCTTGGCTTGAAAAGCTTAATAAGCATCAGCAACTCGATAATTTTGAAACTTTTAAAAACCAAGTAGCGATGCATCACAGCGACAAAGAAATAATGACGCTGTATGCCAATAGTCTATTAATAACTCAAGATACCAAAGCCAAAAAGCTTATAAATCGTTTTGCGACTGAATCTGCACTGCTAGTTGCTCTAAGCCCACTTGCGCTGGTGGATATGATGGCCGTGCTTTGGCGCGGGACTAAATTAATAGAACAAATTGGTAAAATTTATGGCATTGGTTTTGGCTACGCGAGCCGTATAAAGTTATACCGTATGCTAATAAGGCAGGTGATGTTTGTTGGCAGTGCTGAGCTTGTATCTGACCTTGCAGCTACGGCACTGAGCGCAGAGCTACTAGGTAAACTTTCGGGTCGGGCTGCGCAGGGCGTAAGCGCCGGTATTTTTACTGCGCGTATTGGTTACAAAGCAATGGAGCTTAGTCGCCCATTACCGCGGCTTGAAAATAAGCGCAGCTTGTTAAAAGGCACTGTGCAAAGCATCGGAAGTAAAATTATGGGCCGTAAAAAGGCTGAACCAACACATTAGATTAGCAGTGGCAATATTTGTGTACAAACGTGCGCTGCACGGTTTTTACACAAATAGCCATCTGAGCATCCGGCATGCTTGCTGTTTGTAAGCGCATACGTTTTGATTGTTGAATCGCAAAAACATAATAATCAAAAAATGAGCCTACAATGAGCAAGCATCATATAAACACCCAATGTATTCACGGACCACAAAAAGCAAACGATCCTCACGGCGCACTCACTTCTCCTTTGTATCAAACCTCTACTTTTCATTTTGAAAATGCCGCACAAGGTGCAGCGCGTTTTGCAGGCGACGAACCAGGCTATATTTATACGCGTCTAGGAAACCCTACAACCACAGAGCTTGAGCAGAAAGTTGCCCAACTAGAGGGGTGTGAAGCAGCTGCGGCAACTGCCACGGGTATGGGCGCTGTGTCCGCTTCAGTACTGAGCTTTTTATCGCAGGGAGATCACCTTGTTGCCTCAAGTGCTTTATATGGTTGTACCTTTGCGTTTTTCTCGCACATGTTGCCGCGCTGGGGAATTGAAGTCACCTTTGTTGATATGACCAACGAGGACGAACTACGCGCTGCCATCAAACCTAATTCAAAAATGATATTTGTAGAAACGCCAATCAACCCCACTATGGCGGTTATTGATTTGGCACTCATTGGCGCAGTTGCTAAAGAGCACAGTTTAATTAGTGTGGTCGACAACACCTTTTTAACGCCGTTACTGCAATCGCCTAAAAAATACGGTATCGACATTATAATGCATAGTGCGACCAAGTACTTAAACGGCCACGGAGACGTAGTCGCCGGTATTGTATGTGGATCGCTTGAGCACATAACACACATTAAAATGACGGTACTAAAAGACATTGGTGCAACCATAAGCCCGCACGATGCATGGCTAATTAATCGAGGTCTAAAAACACTCGCCATTAGAATAGAGCGCCATTGTCAAAGCGCACAAACAATAGCCGAATATCTAGACGCGCACCCACAAGTAAGCACCGTATATTACCCAGGGCTTAAATCGCACCCAGGTTATAAGTTTATTGGTAACCAAATGAAAGCCGCTGGTGGTGTTATTGCATTTGAAATAAAAGGCACGCTACAAGATGGCGCACAATTTATTGATAGTATGAAACTTTGTACACTTGCAGTAAGCCTCGGCGACGCTGAAACACTGATTCAGCATCCTGCATCTATGACTCACTCGCCTTATACGCCAGAGGAGCGAGCCGCTGCTGGAATAAGTGATGGGCTGATCAGACTCTCGGTTGGGCTTGAAGATGTTAACGACATTATTAGTGATTTAGACCAAGCTTTTACTAAAATTGGTTAGGCGTATTTAATTGTGTACATGTAAAGGTAAGCTGCAGGCCTTTATTTAAAGGTCTGTATTTTTAATGTGCCAAAGGTGTAATTTTAACTTTACGATTTAAGTGATCGCGACAAATACTGATGTTAGCCTATCTATTAAACTTTTCTTCACTTTTGCATAGTATGGGGTCATTCGATATTCAATAGGTTTGAGTATCACACTGACACCGATTTAGGGCTCACACCCAAGAAGGTACTTATGGCTAAAGCAAGTAAATACACATCTAAAACACCCGATGAAAATGGTGTTATACATTGGAGTGATGAAGAAAATAAAATTTGGTCTGAGCTTGTAGCACGCCAACTTGCATGTATTGAAGGAAAAGCCTGCAACGAGTATATGCAAGGGTTAAAAAAGATTAACCTGCCACACGATCGTATTCCGCAGTTAAGCGAACTAAACGACGTATTACTCGCCACTACCGGTTGGCAAGTTGCACCAGTACCTGCGCTTATCGACTTTGATGAGTTCTTTAGATTACTGGCAAACAAGCAGTTTCCGGTAGCTACATTTATTCGTAGCCGCGAAGAATTTGACTACCTACAAGAGCCAGATATTTTTCATGAAATATTTGGCCATTGCGCCATGCTAACTAACCCTGACTTTGCCGAGTTTACGCATAAGTACGGGCAATTAGGTTACGCAGCGCAGAAAAAAGACCGTGTATACCTTGCGCGTATATACTGGTTTACGGTTGAATTTGGTTTAATGCAAACCGAAGACGGCCTGCGTATTTACGGCGGCGGTATTTTATCAAGCCCAGGTGAAACTCAGTACGTATACTCGAATACTCCAGAAATCAGCCCAATGAATGTGCTTGATGTACTGCGTACTCCGTACCGTATTGATATTATGCAACCACAGTACTACACCATAAATTCGATTCATGATCTGTTTGATATATCGCAAATGGATATTATGACTTTGGTTGAGCAAGCTAAAGAGCTTGGTTTGCACGACCCAAAATTTCCACCAAAAGAAAAATTAGCCAGTTAAACATTAATGCTCAAAAAGCTAAAAAGTAAGGATTTAGAATGTCTTCATTAAGTGCACAAAAATGCGAAGCCTGTCATGTAGATGCGCCAAAGGTATCTGACGAAGAGTTAGCGCAATTAATTACTAATATCCCAGACTGGGTACCAGAAGTACGCAACGGCATTATGCAGCTTGAGCGTGTTTATAAATTTAAAAACTTTAAACAGGCTATCGCGTTTACTAACAAAGTAGGCGACATGGCAGAAGACGAAGGCCATCACCCAGGTTTATTAACCGAGTGGGGCAAAGTAACCGTTACGTGGTGGAGCCATTCAATTAAAGGCCTACACAAAAACGACTTTATTTGCGCAGCTAAAACAGACGACGTATTTAACGCGCTGTAATAAAAAATATTAATTGAGTAAACCAACAAAGGTACTTTTTAAGTGCCTTTTTACTTTAAGTATATAATCAAATATTGTTGTCTAATTTTGTGCTGAACTTTATTACTTGAACAGGGCTTAACGCAGTTTAAATTTCCCAGTTACATGTTTTAACTAAATTAAACCAAGTGCTGGAAAAGCGTTTTGGGGTTGGAGTAGTGGGCAGATCTAGGCTCATCTCTAGTTTTTTTGCTAAATGATTGTGCACGAGCATTTTTATTTTATCGCTTTCTAACTGTTTATACGCAACCTGTAGTTGCTCTTTTTCGTTACGGCTCATGTATCCGCCTGTTAGCTTTTTGTAACCTGCTTCTAACCATAAGAGCAGTGCTTTTTTTGCTTCATTTGGAAATGCATGGGTGAGTGTTGATGTGGGTTCGTGTAATCTTTCAAAGTTAACTACATTCTCTTGAATTAAAAATACCATAAGCAAATTAAGTCCCGCAGAAACCTGTCCAGCCCGCTTGTTGATTTTTTGGTAATTAATAAATGCTTTGCGCAGCCATGATTCCGCGTCAGCGGTGTTACCTTCGTAAAGGGCTAAATACCCTAAATTACTTTCTATAAGGGCAGCCACATTTGATAAATTTAGATCTAAGGCAATTTTGTGGTTATCAATATATAAATTACGCGCTTTTATATAGTCACCTTTTGAACTGGCCACAATAGCTATACTGTTGATAAGTGTTAGGCGTTGACGGTCATTTTTGGCGTATTTATAGCTGCATTCAAACGCGAGTTCTGCATCATTGAAGTATCCAGCGTGGCGTAGCCATATTCCTAAAGCACTCATAATAGAGGTCATGTTTTGTTGAAAGTAAGCCGTTTTATGATGTTTAAAAATAGCTTCTAAAGATTTGTGAAGCTGATCATAGTGACTAGTATAAACGGCTGTCCGTGCGTAAATTTGGTGCCAACGAATAAACAGCTCAGGGGGAGCATTATCTAAATTATCAAGGCTTTCAAGAATAGTGATAGAGCGGGATGGACTAACAACTAGATAATCTTCAGCTAAGTCTAACTTATTTTTGAAGCCACTAAAGTCTTCTGCAAATACTTGCTGAACGTTTAGTAATAAACAAAAGAAAACACTGGATAGCCGTAACAACTTAACCTCTGCTCGGTAATGACATAGCTTTACATAAGCTTAACAAACCAAAGCGTATAAATACACTTGATAGCTAAAAAGTTATACATAGATGCAAAAAGCCCCAAGTTTAAAACTCAGGGCTTTTTTTAATTTGCTAATTTAGCACCGTTTATTCGTTAAACAGGTGCTTTAGATAAGCTAAAAATTATTATTTACTCATCAATTGAGCGTAGTAGGGCGTTGATGCCTACTTTTTCGCGTGTTTGCTGATCTACTTTTTTCACGATAATTGCAGCGTAAAGACTATGCGTACCATCTTTTGATGGTAGTGCGCCAGGGACAACTACGGCGCCAGCTGGTACGCGGCCGTAGTGAATTTCACCCGTTTCACGGTCGTAAATACGGGTGCTTTGGCTGATGTAAACGCCCATTGAAATTACTGCGCCTTCTTCAACAATTACGCCTTCAACAATTTCAGAACGTGCGCCAATAAAACAGTTGTCTTCAATGATAGTTGGGTTAGCTTGTAGAGGCTCTAAAACGCCACCTATGCCTACGCCACCAGATAAATGTACGTTCTTACCAATTTGTGCACACGAGCCTACAGTCGCCCATGTATCAACCATGGTGCCGTCGTCAACGTAGGCACCAATGTTTACATACGATGGCATAAGTACGACGTTTTTACCTACAAAGCTGCCTTTACGTGCTACCGCATTGGGTACTACGCGCATACCGCCTTGCTGAAACTGCTCCGGTGTATAGTCGCTAAATTTAAGCGGTACTTTGTCGTAAAACTGGTTTACGCCGTCGTTCATTGGTTGGTTGTCGCGAATACGAAACGACAGTAACACGGCTTTTTTAAGCCACTGGTGTACAACCCATTCCCCCGATATTTTTTCAGCAACGCGTGCTGCGCCGCTATCAAGTAAATCGAGTGCATCAATAATAGCTTGTTTTACATCGCTAGATACGGTGCTTGGGCTAATGCTATCGCGGTTGTCCCATGCGTTTTCGATCATCGTTTTTAAATCTGACATGTGTGTCCTCTATTCTGTTTCGGCGTTGAATTTTTTACGTAATGCCTGATGAATTTTTGCTTGCTCTTCATCGGTCAGCGCTTGGTATTCGTTATTAGATACAACAAAGAAATCTTCAGCACGTTCACCTACTGTTGTTATACGAGCAGCGTGAATATGTAATAAATGCGCTTGGAAAACTTCGGCTATTTTGGTTAACAAACCTTGTATATCGACCGCTTGAATTTCTATTAAACTGCGGTCTTTACGTGCATGTGGGCGCAGAATGATTTTAGGTTTTATATTAAAGTCTTTAAAGCGTTGTGAACGGTTCTTTTTAAAACGTATTTTTTTACGTGGATCGTTAAGTGCTTGTTCAAGCCCTCGTTTAATTGATTGCGCACGGCCGCTGGCGATAGGTTGACCATTTACTTCTAGTATTACAAAGCTAAACAGTACATAGCCATCTTTAGTGGTTAGAACTTGTGCGTGTTGTATTTGCGCTTTTTTAGAGCCAATCACACTGACTAAACGAGCAAATAATACGCTAGAATAAGGGCTGTATACAAACACTTGCGTCCCGCCATGCATTGCCTTATTTGACACAATAACACTCGGTTGGCTTAAATCAGTACTACTTAACAAGTGCTCACTTTGCCACGATATTTGTTGTTCACTAAAAGCGGTATAATAATTCGCTTTAAAACGGCTCCAAATTAAATCAATCTTTTCTTCTTGATAACCTAAGTTAAGAAGGCGCTGTTTAGCTTGGTGTTTTTTATCGCGAATTTGGTCGCGTTGGTCCATTGGGTTTTCAAGCCCTAAACGTAACGCCCGTTGTGTATGTAGGTAAAGCTCACGCAGCAGGGTGTTTTTCCAATCATTCCATAAGTTGTCGTTGGTTGCACGTATATCTGCAACGGTTAAACAATATAAATAGTCGAGTTGACGCTCTGTTTTTATCCGCGTAGCAAAATCTTTAATAACACCTGGATCGTTAATATCTTTACGTTGCGCGGTAACCGACATAAGTAAATGATTACTTACAAGCCATGCAATTAACTTTGCATCAGCCGATGAAAAGCCATGTAGTTTAGCAAATGCAATAGCATCAACGGCACCAAGTTCTGAGTGATCGCCACCACGCCCTTTTGCTATATCATGAAAAATACCCGCTAAATAAAGCAGCTCTGGCTTGTCCATTCGAGTGACTATTTCACTGCAAATAGGAAACTCGCTAATACCGGTTTTATCAAAGTATTGGTAAATATTTTTGATTAGCTTATGGGTATGTTCATCTACTGTATATGCATGAAATAAATCAAATTGCATTTGTCCAAATATATTACGCCACTGGGGTAAGTAGGCGGCAAGCATGCCATGCTTGTGCATGAGCGTAAATGCGCGGCCCATACCGTTAGGATGCTTAACGAGACGTAAAAAGGCTTCACGACAGGCCGCGTAGTCTTGTAAGTCTCCCAATAAACGACGGCGAACTTGGCGAATAGTTCGGATAGTGCTTGGGTAAATATGAGTAATTTCTGGGTTGTCAGCTATGTGCTCGAATAAAACAAACAGCTGATCGCGCCTAAAGAATACGGATGGATCTTTTACTCTTATTTGATGGCCTATTTGTTCAAAGTTTCTGTCGAGCTCTACTGCTTGGTTTTCACTATTTTGAGGGCTGATACTTTGCTCAAAGTATGAAAGCAACATTTGATTTAATTCACGTACACGACTCATTATTCTAAATAAGCGTTTCATCATACGCTCAACTGATGCTTTACCATCGCTACCAAAACCCAGTATTTCAGCGGCTTGCGGCTGATGATCGAATAATAAGCGATTCTCAGAACGTTCAGCGGCTAAATGCAGCGCAAAACGAATATTCCACAGATTTTCTCTGCACTCTGAGAGCTCTTGAAACTCTTCGTGAGTAAGGTAGCCATGATTTATAAGCTCTTGCAGGGTCTCGGCTCTAAAGTGTTTTTTGGCAACCCAAATAATAGTTTGTAAATCGCGAAGGCCGCCAGGGTTTTCTTTGATATTTGGTTCAAGGTTATAGGCCGTGCCGTGGCATTTTCTATGGCGTAAATTTTGTTCTTGCACTTTGGCAACAAAAAAGTCACTAGAGCCCCAAACTGGCGTTTCAAGTACAAATGTTTTGAGTTTTTCAAACTCAATATGATTACCAAAAATAAGGCGGCTTTCGAGCAAGCTGGTAGCAAAGGTGACGTCTTCACGCTTTTGTTCAATAGCTTGCTCTATAGTACGCACGCTATGCCCTATCTCTAAATTGAGGTCCCACAGCATGGTGACAAACTGGCCAATTTTCTCGCAAACATTTTCGCTTGGTTGTTGAGTAACAAGCAATAAAAAATCGATGTCTGAGTAAGGGTGCAGCTCGCCGCGCCCATAGCCACCAACAGCAATTAGTGCAAGGTCAGGTTCGTGTGCTAAATCATAAACATGGAATAGTTTAATGAGTAGGCGGTCAATAAACTCAGCCCGAGCATTAATTAAATTCCCAACGGGTTGTTTCGAAAATTCGTTATGTAACCATTTATAAAAATAGCTAGAACAATCGCGATAATCACTCAGTTGCTCAGCATCGCTAAGCAACTTCTTTACTTTGTTGGGTAATGCCACGTGGGCTGGCTCCTGTTATTGGACGCATTAACTTTTAGAATTAAAATTCGTTAAATCTAAAAAGTCACATGCCCTTATTATTAGTGTTCTATGATCCTGTCGATTGTATCATCTGATCGTAGCGTTAAAATTTCAACACCATTTTCAGTCACTAATAAAGTATGTTCCCACTGCGCTGACAAACTACGGTCGCGTGTTACTACAGTCCAATCATCTTTAAGAAGCTTACATTGACGTTTACCTGCATTCACCATAGGTTCAATAGTTAAACACATACCTGCTTTTAAGGCTTCACCAGTACCGGCTTTGCCGTAATGCATTATTTGTGGTTCTTCATGAAATCCTGCACCAATACCGTGGCCACAATATTCACGGACAATTGAGTAATTAAAGCCCTCTGCATATTTTTGAATTGCTTCGCCAATATCACCTAAACGCACACCTGGTTTTACCATTTTAATTGCCAGATATAAGCTTTCTTGGGTTACTTCTGCAAGACGTTTGCCTTGAATGTTGGGTGTACCAACGTGAAACATTTTAGATGTGTCGCCGTGGTAGCCATCTTTAATGACTGTTACGTCAATATTTACGCTATCGCCATCTTTTAATGCTTTGTCATTTGGAATTCCGTGACAAATAACATGATTAACTGACGTACAAACTGATTTTGGAAAGCCATGATAATTTAATGGAGCAGGGATTGCTTGTTGCACATTAACAATATAATCATGACAAATTGTATTTAGCTCATCGGTGGTAATTCCTGGCACTACATGTGGGCCGATCATTTCGAGTACATCGGCTGCTAAGCGCCCAGCTACACGCATTTTCTCTATTTCTTCAGGGGTCTTGATAATAGCGCTCATTGAGGCTCCAAAGTTGAGTTTTTAACATTTATCGCTGCATAATTTTTGCACGCGATGTTGAGTATTTGTTTTTAATATGGTATAAAGCGCGCCGTCTTTTTACAAATAAATTCTTAAATGATTTTTTGTATTTAAGGCAAACACAATTTGATTTTAACACACACACGTATCGTCACATACACTTGGGTGCATTTGAAGTTTAATTACTTCGGTGTTGGTGCTATGGGATATGTGGAGGCCTAACCCTAAACAACTATAGAGGATCTATAAAATGGCAAACGTTTCAATGCGCGATATGCTTCAAGCTGGTGTTCACTTTGGTCACCAAGCACGTTACTGGAATCCTAAGATGAAGCCTTTCATCTTCGGCACACGTAACCGTGTACATATCATCAACCTTGAGCAAACTGTACCAATGTTCAACAACGCACTTAAGTTTTTAACTGGTGCTGCAGCAAACAAAGGTAAAGTTCTTTTCGTTGGTACTAAGCGCGCAGCAAGCGAAGCAGTTAAAGAAGCAGCTATCGCGAGCGACCAGTATTACGTAAATCACCGTTGGTTAGGTGGTATGTTGACTAACTGGAAAACAGTTCGTCAATCAATCAAGCGTCTTAAAGACCTTGAAATCCAAAGCCAAGACGGAACTTTCGAGAAATTAACTAAGAAAGAAACGTTAATGCTTAACCGCGAAATGGACAAGCTTGAAAAAAGCCTTGGTGGTATCAAAAACATGGGCGGTCTTCCAGACGCGCTTTTCGTTATCGATGCTGATCACGAGCACATTGCTATCCGTGAAGCTAACAACCTAGGTATTCCAGTTGTTGCAATCGTTGATACTAACTCTAACCCAGACGGTGTTGATTTCATCGTACCTGGTAACGATGATGCTATCCGTGCAGTAAGCCTTTACACAAGTGCTGTTGCTACTGCTATCACTGAAGGCCGCGAGAATAACATCGTTGCTCAAGCTGAGAAAGACGACTTCGTAGAAGCTGAGTAATTAGCTGTCATCAAGTCTTCATCTTTTTAAGGTGAAGACTTGCTATTCTTGTAGAGCGGGTAACCCGCTTATCTAAACCAGAATTCAGATTTGAGGATTTACTAATGGCTGTAACTACTGCCCTAGTTAAAGAATTACGCGAGCGCACAGGCGCTGGCATGATGGATTGTAAAAAAGCGTTGACTGAAACTGATGGCGACATCGAGTTAGCGATTGAAAATATGCGTAAAAGTGGCGCTGCTAAAGCTGCTAAAAAAGCAGGTAACATTGCTGCTGAAGGTACTATCATCATCAAGCAAAACGCGGGTGTTGCAGTACTAGTAGAAGTTAACTGTCAAACTGATTTCGTTGCAAAAGACGTAAGCTTCTTAGCATTTGCTAATAAAGTTGCTGACGCTGCAATTGCTGACACTATCTCTATCGAAGACTTACAAGCTAAGTTTGAAGAAGACCGTGTTGAGCTAGTGACTAAAATTGGCGAAAACATCAATGTACGTCGTCTACAATACGTAACGGGTGAAAACCTAGTTGAGTACCGTCATGGCGATCGTATCGGTGTTGTTGTTGCAGGTGTTGCTGATGAAGAAACACTTAAGCACGTTGCAATGCACGTTGCTGCATCTAGCCCTGAATACTTAACACCTTCAGATGTTCCAGCTGATGTTGTTGAAAAAGAAAAGCAAGTACAAATCGAAATCGCGATGAACGAAGGCAAGCCTGCTGAAATCGCTGAGAAGATGGTTGTTGGTCGTATGAAGAAATTCACTGGTGAGGTTTCTCTTACTGGTCAAGCTTTCATCATGGAACCTAAAAAATCTGTTGGCGATATTCTTAAAGAGAAAAACGCAACAGTTACTAGCTTCGTACGTGTAGAAGTTGGTGAAGGTATCGAGAAGAAAGAAGAAGATTTTGCTGCTGAAGTTGCTGCTCAAATTGCTGCTGCTAAAGCTAAGTAAGATTACTATTTGTGATGCAAAAGGAAATTAGATGCAATTAAAGTACTATTTGGTTTTGCTTCACAGCTAGAAATTCTTTAAAATAACCGCGCTTTTATGTTTAACATAAGCGCGGTTATTTTTTATCCATAATTCAATAAAAGTTGGCCCCAATACTATGACTATCAATCGCAAACCTATTTTTAGACGTGTTCTTCTTAAATTAAGTGGTGAAGCTTTAATGGGAGACGAAGGCTTCGGCATCGACCCTAAAGTTTTAGACCGTATGGCACAAGAGATTAAAGAGCTAGTAGAACTCGACGTAGAAGTGGGTTTAGTGATAGGCGGTGGTAACTTTTTACGTGGTGGTTCACTGGCCGAAGCCGGTATGAATCGTGTTGTTGGCGACCATATGGGTATGCTTGCAACCGTAATGAATGGTCTTGCCATGCGTGATGCATTGCATCGTGCGTTTGTTAACTGCCGTTTAATGTCGGCTATTCCACTTAATGGTGTGTGTGATGCATATAATTGGGCAGAAGCAATTAGCTTGTTAAAAACGGGCCGTGTTGTTATTTTTGCAGCAGGTACGGGTAATCCGTTTTTCACTACCGATTCTGCGGCGTGTTTACGTGGTATAGAAATTGAAGCAGATACCGTTATTAAAGCAACCAAAGTAGATGGTGTTTACAGTGATGATCCTGTTAAAAACCCTGAAGCGACGCTTTATCGCCACTTAAGCTACAATGAAATTATTGAAAAAGAATTAAAAGTTATGGATTTAGCGGCATTTACTTTGGCCCGCGATCATAATATGCCGTTGAGCGTATTTAACATGAATAAATCAGGCGCGTTAAAACGCGTAATTATGGGTGAAGAAGAAGGAACCCTTATTTCTTCACAAGCCTCAGATGAAATAATCAAATAATTAGGATTAAACCGTGATTAACGATATTCAAAAAGACGCGCAAGCGCGCATGCAAAAAAGTGTAACAGCACTAGGTAGCCAATTATCTAAAATCCGTACTGGCCGTGCTCACCCTGCAATTTTAGACGGCATTATGGTGTCGTACTACGGTGCACCAACACCTTTAAATCAAGTTGCTAATGTAACAATTGAAGACTCTCGCACACTGGCTATTGGTGTATTTGACAAGTCTTTAGCGCAAGCTGTTGAAAAAGCAATTATGGCATCAGATTTAGGCTTAAATCCTATGTCTGCAGGTACTGTTATTCGTGTGCCACTTCCTCCACTGACCGAGGAACGTCGTAAAGATTTAATTAAAATTGTACGTGGCGAAGTAGAAGGTGGCCGTGTTGCTGTTCGTAATATTCGTCGTGATGCAAACGGTGATTTTAAAGCTTTATTAAAAGATAAAGAAATATCGGAAGATGAAGCACGCCAAGCTGAAGACGCAATTCAAAAACTTACAGACAAGTTTATCAAAGAGATGGACGCACTGTTAGCAGCAAAAGAAACTGAATTGATGGAAATCTAAGTAAGGTCCTGTTTATCTTTCGAGGTTGAATTTGCAGCAGTGTGTTTGGTTTTTAAGCAAGGCAGAGCCTATGTAGTGTGGTTATTCCCCATAATTAGGCGATAACGACGCATAAAATCCAAACACGCGCTGCCCAAAGGGTTCTGCCTAGGGGGGATTAACTCTTTGTTACTCGATTTTTACTTAGTCCACTAGGTTACAAATCTCGCGCCGCGATTAAGTCGCCCCTAAATTGAACAAATTACAATCCTGAAAGGTCGACAGGACCTATTAAAATTATTAGTTTTGAAACGCCGTCTGGGGTATACTAGGCGGCGTTTTTTTATGGAATACTCGATATTTATGGCTCTAGACGCTGATACAATTTCACAGCAATGTTTACCTAAACACGTTGCCATCATCATGGATGGAAATGGACGTTGGGCACAAGCTAGAAACAGACCTCGTGTATATGGGCATAAAAAAGGTGTGGACGCTGTGCGTCAATCAGTTCAGTTTTGTACTAAATTAGGGATACAATCGTTAACCTTATTTGCTTTTAGTAGTGAAAACTGGCGCCGCCCTGAAGACGAAGTGAATACTTTGATGGAGCTCTTTTTGTTTGTTTTAACAAAAGAAGTGAAAAAGCTTCATAAAAATAATGTAAAACTAATCATTATTGGAGACTTATCACGATTCTCGGAGAGCTTGCGTAGTAAAGTATATTCTGCACAAGAGCTGACTGAGAACAATACGGGGCTGTGTTTAAATGTAGCTGCTAACTATGGTGGTCGTTGGGATATGGCTAACGCTGCGAAACAACTTGCTTTGCAAGTGGCAAAAGGCGAGCTCAATGCAAACGATATTACCGAAGAGCGTTTAGCGCAGCATATGAGCATGGCAGATCAGGCTGAACCTGATTTACTCATTCGTACAGGTGGCGATGTTCGTATTAGTAACTTTTTACTATGGCAAGCAGCTTACGCCGAACTTTACTTTACCGACACACTTTGGCCTGATTTTAATGAAGCAGCATTTGCTGAAGCCATTGCATGTTACGTTGCCAGAGAGCGACGTTTTGGTTGTACGGGCGAACAAATAAAACAATTACTCGCTCAAAACTAAAAGAATAAGGGTCACATTTTGTTAAAACAACGAATTTTAACCTCACTCGTGCTAGCACCTTTAGCACTGGCTTTGGTTTTTTATACACCGCTTACGTTATTTAGTTATTTTGCTGGTGCAATCGTGTTATTGGGGGCATGGGAATGGTCTGCTTTTATGGGCTTATGCGGTAAGCTTAAAAGAGGCGCGTTTGTTATTTTAGTTGGGGTGTTACTCGCACTGCTTAATTTACATTGGCCAATAGATGCATTATGGCAAAATGGTAAACTTGTTGGTGATGCAAATTATGTATTTACACTGGCATTTGCTTGGTGGATTGTTGCGAGCTATTTAGTATGGCGTTACCCATCGATGGCTAAAGCGTGGAATGAAGGCTTAGTGATGCGCGGTATTGCAGGCTTATTAACGCTTGTCCCATTATGGCTTGCACTTAATACATTACGAAGCGCGCAATATACAGAGTCGACTCATTTTGGCTCTATGCTTATTTTAGTTGTGTTAGGAATTGTATGGAGTGCTGATGTAGGTGCATACTTTACAGGGAAGAGTTTCGGTAAGCATAAACTAATGCCTAAAGTAAGCCCAAACAAAACAATTGAAGGGTTAGCAGGCGGTGTTGTTGCATCAATTATATTTGTATTAATATTTTGCCATTTTACTGATGTTGATTTAGTTGTTTGGCCTGTGTATGCGATTATGACAGCATTTATAGCTTTATTTTCTGCAGTTGGTGATTTGCTTGAAAGTATGTTTAAACGCGAAGCGGGCCTTAAAGACAGCGGTAGCTGTTTACCAGGGCATGGTGGTATTTTAGACCGAATTGATAGCTTAACGGCTGCGGCTCCAATGTTTGTGATGTGCTACGCGTGGACACTGAGTTTATGAGCCACAGGCAATTACTGGTTATTTTAGGCGCCACGGGTTCAATTGGTTTAAGTACACTTGATGTCGTATCGCGAAATAAAGAGTTATATGATGTGTTTGCCTTAACTGCAGGGCAAAACGCAAAAAAAATGGCTGAGTTGTGTATTGAACATCAGCCTATGTATGCAATTATGGCAACGCAGCAAGCCGCTGAGCAGTTATCTTTATACTTAGCTAATACTCAGTGTCAAACTTTGGTAATGCACTCAGTTCAAGCAATGAGCGATTTATGTGCTCATCCTGATGTTGATATTGTTTTGTCGGCAATTGTTGGTGCTGCGGGCTTAATGCCTACATTGAGTGCCGTTGAGGCGGGTAAAAAAGTGTTGCTTGCTAATAAAGAATCATTAGTTATGTCTGGTCAGTTGTTTATCGATAAAGTAAAACAACACAAAGCCACTCTGCTGCCAATCGATAGTGAACATAATGCTATTTTTCAATGTCTTCCTTCTTCATTACAAAATGCCAAAGGCGATCAACATTTACAACAGCACGGTGTAAGTAAAATTTTGCTTACCGGCTCTGGTGGCCCATTTTTAACTCGCGATATCAATACCCTTAAAAATGTCACTGTGAATGAAGCGGTAGCGCATCCTAATTGGTCTATGGGTCAAAAAATATCAGTAGATTCAGCCACTATGATGAACAAAGGCTTAGAGTTTATTGAAGCCAAATGGTTATTTAATTGTGATGCTAGCGATATTGATGTGGTTATCCACCCGCAAAGCATTATCCATTCAATGGTGCAATATCACGATGGTTCTATTTTAGCGCAAATGGGTAACCCAGATATGCGTACACCAATAGCGCATGCGCTAGCATACCCTGAGCGAATTGATGCAGGCGTTAAGCCGTTAGACTTTTCTGATATTTGTGATTTTACGTTTACTAAACCTGATTTTACTCGTTACCCGAATTTACAGTTGGCGATTGATGCGTGTAGTTCAGGCCAAGGGGCAACTACAACCGTCAATGCAGCAAATGAGATTGCTGTAGATGCATTTTTAAACGGTAAAATTGGTTTTACCGATATATATACAATAAATGAACAGACGCTCGACGCTGCGACGTATACCAATGTGCAAAGCCTAGATGAAATTCTAGAATGCGATAAATTAGCGCGCATTAGCGCTTTAGAATTTATAACAAAAGTGGCGCATTAATATGTTTGATTTTTTTTGGAATCTCGGCTCATTTATTCTCGCTCTCGGTATTTTAGTTACAGTGCATGAGTATGGTCATTTTTGGGTGGCGCGTAAGGCGGGTGTTAAAGTACTGCGTTTTTCTATTGGTTTTGGAAAGCCTTTATTGAAATGGCGCGATAAATACGATACAGAATATGTAATTGCCGCTATTCCATTAGGTGGTTATGTAAAGATGCTAGATGAGCGCGTTGATGAAGTACCGCAGAGTCAACGGCATTTATCTTTTAATGCAAAATCGGTTCAGGCGCGTATCGCTATCGTTGCCGCAGGCCCCATGGCTAACTTCTTGTTTGCTATTTTTGCACTAGCCGTCATGTATATGGTGGGTGTGCAATCCGTTAAGCCTGTCGTTGGCAGTGTTACCCAAGGCAGTCGCGCAGAACAAGCGGGTATAATGCCAAGCCAACAAATCATTAAAATTGGTGATAATGATATAGCAACATGGCAAGACGCTACATTTGCATTGATGTCTAGCTTAGGTGGACAAAGTGTTGAGGTAACAGTTCGAGATGAAAACCTTCAACCAAGAGTTAAAACGCTTAATTTAGATGGTTGGAAATTAGATCAGCAAGATGTGCCACCACTAAGTTCACTTGGCATAGTGCCCTTTAGGCCACAAGCCACACTAACGATAGCGGCAGTGACTAAAAGTTCAGCGGCAGAACATGCAAATTTGCAGGTTAACGATACAATATTGGCTGTGGATGGCGAAACAATAAGCAATTGGCAGCAATTAGTTAATCTTATTACGCAATCGGCTAACAAATCTTTACAATTTAGTGTAAAAAGACAAGATGCTATAAAAGCAATAATCGTAACCCCTCAAGCTCGTATTGATGATAATGGCATTGAGCAAGGTTTTTTAGGTGTAGCGCCTGTTGTTCAGCAATGGCCTGATGGATATGTAGAGACTAGACAGTACGGTCCGCTCGATAGTATTGTTCGCGGCACACAAGAAACATGGCGTTTGATTACCCTCAGCTTTGATATGATAGGTAATTTAATTACAGGCCAAGTTTCGGTTAAAAATTTAAGTGGTCCAGTGGGTATTGCAGTTGGCGCAGGAACTAGCGTAAGCTATGGTTTAGTTGCCTTTTTGAGCTTTTTGGCACTGATAAGCGTTAACTTGGGGGTATTCAATTTATTACCCCTGCCAGTGCTTGATGGTGGACACTTAATGTATTACATAATTGAACTTTTACGTAAAAAGCCAGTCTCTGAAAAGACACAAGAGTTTGGTTTTAAAGTGGGTGCTTTATTGCTCATTTTTCTAACATGTTTCGCTTTGTTCAATGATGTATCGCGTTTGTAGTTGCAACGTAACCAATTACTAATTAGAACTCGATTGTAAAATATCTCTAAGTAGAGGTGTTAAGCGGTAATACAGTTGTATAGGATAAAGATAATAAAATGGCTATAAAAAAACATTTGGCAATGACAAGTTTATTAGGGGCAAGTTTTGCAGCCCTAGGCCAAAACTCCTTTATTGTTGAAGATCTAAAAGTTGAAGGTTTACAGCGTGTAGCACTGGGTGCTGCGTTAACGCATATTCCTATCAATGTGGGCGATAATGTAGATGACTATACGATTTCAAAAACAATAAAGTCACTTTACCGCTCAGGACACTTTGATAATATAAAAGCGCTTCGTGATGGTAATAACGTTGTTTTTAAAGTAACTGAGCGTCCAACTATTAGCTTTATTGAATTTGAAGGCAATAAAGATATAAAAGACGAGCAGCTCAATGAGTCGCTAGGTCAGCAAGATATTCGTGTAGGTGAACCTCTAGATCAGACTGTTATAGATAACATTGAAAAAGGCTTAGTTGAGTTTTTTCACAGTATCGGTAAATACAACGCTAAAGTTGATATCAGCGTGACTAAATTACCACGTAACCGCGTTAAACTTAAATTAGAGTTTGATGAGGGTGATGCGGCATCTATTCGCCAAATTAACCTAGTGGGTAATGAACTTTTTTCAAATGAAGACCTGCTCAAACTTGCTGAGTCTCAGCAAGACTTGCCTTGGTGGCAGTTCATGGGCAGCGATCGATACCAAAAGCAAACAGTTGAAGGCGATTTAGAAAAAATTCGCAGCTTTTACTTAGACCGTGGGTATCTTCGTTTTAATATTGACTCAACGCAAGTATCAGTGAGCCCAGAACGTGAGTCTGTTTACGTTACAGCTAATTTAACTGAAGGTGTTAAATATACAGTCAAAGGTTTTGACTTTATAGGTGACTTACTTGGCCGTGAAGATTTAATTAAAAGTGTAATTCCACTGAGAGCTGGAGAGTTATATAATGGCTCTGTCGTTACGTCTTCTGAAGAGTTTATTAAGAGTTATTTAGCACGATTTGGTTATGCTAATGCTGAAGTACGTACAATTCCAGATATTGACGACGAAAAGCAAGAAGTACAGCTAACACTGTCTGTTAATCCAGGTAAACGAGTGTATGTTCGCCGTATAATTGTAGGCGGTAATCAAAACACGTCAGATGAAGTGTTGCGCCGTGAAATGACTCAGCTGGAAGGTGCTTGGTTATCTAATCAAAACCTAGAGCGTTCAAAATTACAAATTCAGCGTTTAGCCTATATGGAAAAAGTTGACTTTAATGTTGTGCCAGTACCAGGTGTTGATGACCAAGTTGACGTTGATTTTACTGTTAAAGAACAGTCGGCAGGTAGCTTTAACGCAGGTCTTGCTTATGGCTCTTACCAAGGGCTGCAATTTAATATTGGTGTGACAGAATCTAATTTTTTAGGTACTGGTAACCAAATTGGTTTTAATATAAATACCTCTAAGGGCTCTGAACGCGTAAGTCTATCTTACACAGACCCATACTTTACGCCTGATGGTGTATCGCAAGGTAGTAGTATTTTTTATAGCAACTACGATGCAAGTGCATTTAGCCTTATTAATTACAAATCAAGAAGCTATGGGATTGGCACAAATATAGGTTTCCCTATAGATGCGATTAATCGTGTCAACTTTGGGGTGCGTTGGATACAAGAAGAACTGTCGGATATTGCTGAATACGAGCAAACACGAGTACTGCGTGAAACTTTCATAGATAAAGACAACCCAGATAAGGGCTTTGACTTTACTAAATATGAGTTAAGTGTAGGCTGGTCTCGCATCACAGTAAACCGTGGGTTATTTCCTACAGCGGGCTCGCGTCAAACTTTGAACCTAACAGCAACAACGCCTAACTCAGATCTCCAATACTTCAAATTGAACTATGACTCGCGTTTTTACTGGCCAATTTCAAACGATCACCGTTGGGTGTTTTCAACACGTGCGGCACTTGCTTACGGTAATGGCTATGGTTCAACAAATGGCTATGATCAAACTCTGCCATTCCAAGAGTATTTCCGTATTACTGAGATGGAATTACGAGGCTTTGACCGCAATACAATCTTACCACGTGCAGTATCTCGTAGACCACTATTGATTCCAGGTACGCCGGATCCGGATGGTGTTACAACTGGCAGTATAGGCGGCGCATCTGAGTTTGATGTATTAGAAGCGCAAGGTCGAATAGGTGGTAATGCTAAAGCAGTGGCTGGTATGGAGTTAATTGTCCCTACACCATTCTTAGATGAAGAGAATACTAGCTCAGTTCGTACGAGTTTCTTTGTTGACGCTGCAAACGTATGGGATACTGAATTTAACGTCGATCGTTTTCAAAACTTAGGAGTTGATCAGCGTGCTAAGCTAGATGATTATTCAGATCCGATGCGTTTTAGGATTTCAACCGGTTTATCACTACAGTGGATCTCCCCGATGGGTCCAATGCTGATTAGTTTTGCGTATCCATTGCAAAAAGAAGAAGATGACGATACAAAAACAATTAGTTTTAATATTAGTAATACTTTCTAAAGGAGTTTTTTATGACTAAATTATTTAAATCTACAGCAGTAGCTGTTTTAGCAACGTTAATGATGGGTACTTCTGCAAGTGCACTAGCACATAAAGTAGGCATAGTAGATATGCAAGAAATCTACAAGCAGCTTCCTCAAATGGCTAAAATTGAACAATCATTACAATCAGAGTTCGCAGAGCGTCGTCAAGAGCTTGAAAAATTACAAGGCGATATTCGTTTTGAAGCTGAGAAGTTTAAGCGCGAAAGCACAACGATGAGCCAAGCTCAAAAAGATACACTGCGCGATAAAATTCAAGGCATGCAAAAAAACCTTGCCGAAAAAGGTCGTCCTTTAGAGCAAGAAATAAAAACACGTCAAAACCAAGAACTGGCGAAAGTTCAAGGTTTAATTATTACAACGATTGAAGAAATTGCTAAAGATGGCGACTTTGATGAAGTTAAAGTAAAAGATACAACTATTTACTTTAATCCTAAAAAAGTAACTGATTTATCTGATAAAGTCGTAGCAGCTGTTAGCAAGAAATAATCACTCTATGCAAAATTATACGC
The DNA here is from genome assembly GCF_014905615.1 of Pseudoalteromonas aliena SW19. Lineage (NCBI taxonomy): Bacteria > Pseudomonadati > Pseudomonadota > Gammaproteobacteria > Alteromonadales > Pseudoalteromonadaceae > Pseudoalteromonas > Pseudoalteromonas aliena. The sequence goes on along the minus strand of NZ_AQGU01000026.1, from coordinate 23,315 downwards.
TTTCGCAAATCGCGAAACTTCTAAGCGCCGAACTTCAGGGTGATGGCGCTTTAGAAATAAAAAAAATAGCGACACTTGCAAATGCCCGTACTGGGCATATTGCATTTTTAGCGAACTCAAAATACCGCCCACAACTGCAAACTACTCAAGCCAGTGCTGTGATTGTAAGTGAAGCCGATGCGCCATATTTTAATGGTAATAAAATCATTGTTGCGAATCCTTATGTTAGCTATGCAAAACTAGCGCAACTAATTGATACAACGCCACGCTCAGCATCTACGGGTATTCATGTTAGTGCTGTTATTCATCCAACGGCTGTAATAAGTCCAAGTGCTGCTATTGGTGCTAATGCCGTGGTTGAAGCTGGTGCCGTTATTGGCGATAACGCACAGATTGGTCCGAACAGTTTTATTGGCGAACGTGTTAAAATAGGTTCAGGTACTAAGCTTTGGCCTAGTGTGACTATTTATCATGACGTTGAAATTGGTTCGGATTGTTTGTTTCAAGCAAATAGTGTTGTGGGTAGTGATGGATTTGGTTATGCAAACGAGCGAGGGCAGTGGATCAAAATACCTCAGCTTGGATCGGTTATTATAGGCAACAAGGTTGAAGTTGGTGCAAGCACCACAATTGACCGGGGGGCACTCGATGACACCATAATTCATAGCAATGTTATTATCGATAACCAATGTCAAATAGCACACAACGTTGAAGTTAATTCAGGCACAGCAATCGCTGGCTGCACCGTACTTGCAGGAAGTGTAACCATTGGTAAGAATTGCCAGATTGGTGGCATGGTTGCAATTAATGGTCACATGTCTGTATGTGATGGTGTTATAATTACCGGCATGAGTATGGTGACAAAATCAATCACCGAACCAGGTATTTACTCATCTGGTATGCCCCATACAACTAACAAAGAATGGCGAAAGTCTATTGCTCATTTGCGAAATCTTTCAGACATGAAATCTCGTCTTAAAGCGCTAGAAGCACTGACTAAGTCATAAACGTTGAACACTAATAAGGATGCTATTTTGGCAAACGAATTAAATAGCCTTGATATTCAAGAAATTTTAGCTTTATTACCGCACCGTTATCCGATGCTACTAATTGACCGTGTTATTGATTTTACACCAGGTAAATCTTTGCATGCTATTAAAAATGTTTCTATAAACGAACCTATTTTCACTGGGCACTTTCCAAATCAGCCTATTTTTCCAGGTGTGTTAATTTTAGAAGCAATGGCACAAGCAACAGGGTTACTTGGTTTTAAAACAGTTGAAAACCGTAGCGAAAATGAGCTTTACTTATTTGCTGCTGTAGACAATGCCCGTTTTAAGCAGCCGGTGATCCCAGGCGACACTATGCATCTTCATGTTGAATTTTTAAAAGAGCGCCGTAATATTTGGAAATTCGCAGCTCAAGCAAAAGTCGATGGCAAATTAGTATGTAGTGCCGAAATTATGTGTGCTAGAAGAGAGTTTTAATTGTGATCCATTCTACAGCAATAATCGAACCTGGCGCGAAACTAGGCAACAATGTCTCAGTTGGCCCATATAGTTATATTGGCAATGATGTTGTTATCGGTGATAACTGTATTATTGAGTCTCACGTTGTTGTGAAAGGGCCATCGACGATTGGCTCTGGCAATCATATTTTTCAATTTGCGTCTGTAGGCGAAGCCTGCCAAGACAAAAAATACAACAACGAGCCAACCACATTGATCATGGGTGATAACAACGTTATTCGTGAATGTGCCACAATTCACCGTGGAACAATTCAAGACCAAGGCGTTACTAAAATTGGTAGTAATAACTTATTTATGGCTTATACACACGTTGCACATGACGCGGTAATTGGCGATAACGTAATTTTTGCTAACAACGCAAGCGTTGCCGGCCACGTACATGTAGGTGATTGGGTTATCCTTGGTGGTAATTCGGGTGTTCATCAATTTTGTAAAATTGGTGCACATGCTTTTATTGGTATGTATTCAGGTGTTAATAAAGATGTACCACCATTTGTTACTACCATTGGTATGCCAGCAGGCCCTGCAGCTATCAATAAAGAAGGCATGAAACGTCGTGGTTTCGAAAGTGATGAAATTATGGCGGTACGCCGTGCTTATAAAGCGTTTTATCGTAAGAGCTTAGGTGCAGACGAAGCGATTGAGTCTCTCACGGAAGATGCTGCAAAGTATCCAGCAGTGCAGTTGATGATCGATTTTGTAAAAAACTCAGAGCGCGGCATTGTAAGATAATTAGCGCGTTTGCTTTAAGCATTAAAAAAACCACCCTAGATGATAAATCGAAGGTGGTTTTTTATTGTCCAGCGTTTAAAACCGAGTAGTTAGCGCAACATAGTCGGGATAAGTGCCACTGAGCTCCTTATGAGAGCCTTGCGCAACCACTTTACCATCTTCTAACCATACGACATTATCCATTTGAGCAAGAAGAGCGGGATCGTGCGTAATTGTCAGCACGCTCGCGTTATTCATAGCATGCATTATTGCTTGCATTACCCCTTGCTTAGATTGATTATCAAGCCCCTCTGTTGGTTCATCAAGAACTAAAATAGCGGGGCTTTTAAGTAATGCTTGCGCAATGGCTATACGCCTAGATTGACCTTGCGATACGTTACGCCCGCCAGTGCCTAATCGTGTTTTTAAGCCTTCTTTTAGCTCATTAAACCATGGGCTCAATTGGGCTAACGAGAGCGCTTCAATCATTTGCTCTTTAGTTGCATTTGGCGCAGCATAACGTAAGTTTTCACTTAATGTGCCATCAAAAATATGATGCTGCTGAGCGAGTATATTTATAACACTTGCGCGTATATCGCTATTTAATGAATGTAAATTAACAACACTATTTTGATTATTTAGAGTGATGCTACCTTGTTGCAAAGGCCATAAACCAGTAAGTAAATTTACAAGCGTCGTTTTACCGCTGCCGCTTCTACCGACAATCGCTACTTTTTGCTGAGGCATCAGCTCAAAACTAACATCAGTTAGTGCCGTTTGTTCACCATATTGGTAGCTGATATTGTTAAGTGCCAATGTGTTATTTTGCGCACTAAAGCTTTCATCTGCCTCTATAATTGTACTTTCAATTTGCGAACTAGCGGCTTTATCTTCAAGCGTAAATAATCGCTCTGCTGCTTTTAATACACTTGGAAGCTCAATAAACGCATTGGGTAGCAGTAATACGCTTTCAAAGCTTGCCAGTACAAATAAACTCAACATAGCAAGTTCTACATTTACCATAATATTGGCGTAAACCAATGGCACTATGGTTACTATGCTAGCAAGCATGGCTAATTGAACAACCAACAAGCTCAACCCATCTGAGTTTGCTAGTGCTTTGTGACGAATAAATAATTGCTGATTGTACTGCTCGCTTAATTCGTCGCACTTATTAAGCTGCTGCGAACGGGCTTGATAAATACTTAGTTCTCTAAGCCCTGTGAGTGTATCTGAAAGCTCAGATCGAAGCTGTGCACTCAGTTGTGTTTCTTTATGGCTGTTTTTAGTGAGCTTTGCGCTGAGCAGGGCAGGTATAACCACACCAATAAGCACAATACCAGTAAAGCAAATAAGGGCGACGTTGCCATTATAGGCCGACATAAACAGCATGATGATTGGCACACTTAAAAGCGCGACCAGCATCGGAAGTAAAACGTTTAAATAAAACTTGTCGAGCGCGTCTACATCGTTTTGTAATCGGTTAACTAAATCGGCGCTGCGGCTCATTGCTAAATCAACATTGTTAAGCTTACTTAACGTTGCAAATACATTGGTACGTATTTCACTGAGTAATAAAAACGTGGCGTTATGAGTAACCAAACGTTCGCCATAGCGCGATGCAGTTCGTACAATGGCTAAAAACCGAATGGTGCCCGCTGGGGTAAAGTAATTCATTTGTACGCCCGCAATACCAGCAGCGGCCATTGATGCTAAAAACCAGCCAGAAATAGCCAATAAACCGACGTTAGCTAATACCGTAATCGTCGCTAAAAATGTACCCAGTAGCATAGCTTTGTAATGAGGAGCACAAAGCTTTAATAAGCGAATAAAATTAGTCATGTGCCACCCCTTGTTTAGCGATTTTTAATAAATCAGCAAATGCTCCATTTTGCGCTGCAAGTGTTTCAAAGTGATCTTGCTCAGCTATCTTTCCATCGTGCATAACAATGATATTACTGGCATGTTTTACGGTATTTAACCGATGAGCAATAACTAACACTAAATTATTTTTAGCGTATTCACTAATAGCATTTTGAATAAGTTGCTCTGTTTGGCTATCAAGGTGCGCTGTAGGCTCATCAAGCACTAAGACTGGTGCTTGTTTTATAAATGCGCGAGCCAGTGCGATACGTTGTTTTTGACCGCCAGAAAGCCCTTCGCCTTGCTCACCTATCAGTGTGTTAAAACCATCGGGTAGGGTATTTATAAATTCAAGCGCACCCGCTTGCTTTGTTGCATGCTCAAGCTCTTGTTGTGTGGCATTTGGTTTTGCCAATTTAATATTGGCAGCAATGGTGTCGTAAAATAGCGTCGCTTTTTGTGGTATCCATGCAATATTATTTTGTAGGTAAGTAATATCGGTTGTACTTAAACTCTGCTCATTAATAGATAGGTGGTTAATCACCTCAGGGTGAAACCCTAACAAACAATCAAACAACGTACTTTTACCTGAGCCACTACTGCCCACAACTGCAATTAAGCCTTTATTTGGCAGTGTTAAATTTATATTTTTAATCCCTTCGTTACTGTCGGGGTATATAAAATTAAGGTTGGTAATATTTATTGAGTTAATTGTATCTAAAGTTAAGTTGTTTTCAGGCTTGGTTATAGTTACTGATGTATTTTCGTCACTTGGTAGTGGGGCATTTAAAATCGCAACCATGTCGGCCGCCGCACTAATACCTTGTAAGCGTGCATGATAATGACTCCCCAGTTGGCGCAATGGCAAATAAAATTCAGGCGCTAAAAGTAGCACCACAAAGCCAGTAGCAAAATCAAGAGTGCCAAAAAACAATCTAAAACCAATAATTACAGCAACCAGTGCCACGCTAATGGAGGCTAAAAACTCAAGTGCAAACGATGATAAAAACGCGATTTTTAAAACATCGAGTGTCGCGTGTCTAAAATCATCTGAAATTTTAGCGATTTGTTTAAGTTCGATACGTGTTGCATTAAATAGTTTTAGTTGTGTTAAACCTTGAACGCGGTCAAAAAAGTAATTGCCCAGCACAGCAAGTTGCTTCCAGCGTTTTTGGTTTAAAGCTTCGGCTTTAGAGCCTACCAAAATCATGAAAAAAGGAATGAGCGGGGCGGTTAATAAAAAGATCAGCCCAGCTTTATAATCTGTCGGAAAAATAACAACCAATATTGCCAGCGGAATAAGTGCGCTGTAAGCAACACCGGGTAAGTATTTAGCATAATAGTCGTGGAGTGCTTCTACGCCATTATGTAGGGTATTTAATGTAGCACCTTGGCCGTGTTGTTCTATATAGCTTGGCCCAAGTAAACTGAGCTTATTTAGAAGTGTTTGGCGCATAGCCGACTTTATTTTAAGTGCAGCAAATGCACTCAAACGTTCACTTAGCGCCAAAAACACTGCGCGTAGTAAAATAATACCTGCTAAGGGCCATAATAAATGAGTAACTTGGGCTAAGCTATTACCTTCAAACATAACGTTGTGAATAGTTTGCGCAAGTAAATAAGCACCTGCAATCATTAGTAATGCGTTAAAAGTACCCAATGCAATGCTTAACTTTAACCACACTGCAGCGGGTTTACTTCGACGCTTTAAAAAAGCGCGCAGTGATTGCTGCTGCGCGCGATCTGGTTGGGGATTAGTCGTCATCTTTTGTGTTGTTAACATCATTTAATAAATCATGCATGTCTTGTTCATCATCAGCAATGCTGTTTTTGTTTTGCTGAAACTCGTACCACATTACATTTATAACACCTAAGGTACAGGCCAAAAGTACACCTAAAATCCAAGCGAAATACCACATAGTTTAGTCTCCTTAATAGCTACCGTGAGTGTTGTTTTCAATTTCTTCAACCGTTACTCTGCGCCACATTTTTACGTAACACCAAGTGGTATAGGTTAAAATAAGTGGCACAAAAATACACACCGCAACAAACATTACATTGAGCGTTTTATGACTCGATACCGCATCCCAAATTGTTAAGCTAATATTTGGATTATTGCTTGATGGCATAATAAAGGGGAACAGTGATACACCCGCCGTCATAATTACGCCAATTAACATTAAGCTTGTTGAAATAAGCCCAAGTGCAGGTTTGTTCAATTTAGAAAACACAAGTGCACTTAATGCCATTGCAAACGCTAAAATAGGGAAGGTCATTGTCCACGGACGAATGCTATAATTACTTAACCAAGCACCTTGCGCTGTTGTGACTACTTTAGCTAAAGGATCTGCATGACTCTGTGTATCAGCCATAGATACAATTTGGTAACCGGTTAAATTAGCAACCCAAAAACCAGCTGCAGCAAATAATACAATAAATACAATCAGCGAATAACGACCATACTGACCCGAACGCTCTGCGACTGCACTTGCTGTACGAAGTTGTAACCACATTCCCGCATGCGCAACTAACATGGTAATACTTACTAAACCTGCCAGTAATCCAAATGGGTTAAGTAAGCCAAAAAATGAGCCTTGGTAGCTAACACGCATTAGGTTATCAATATTAAATGGTACGCCTAAAAATAAATTACCAAACGCAATACCAAATACTAAAGCTGGAATCGCGCTGCCTGCAAGCAAGCCCCAATCCCAGTTGTTGCGCCAGCGTTTTGAGTCTACTTTACTGCGGTAATCAAATCCAAGTGGTCTAAAAAATAAGGCAAAAAGTACCAGCATCATGGCAAAGTAAAAGCCCGAAAATGCGGCAGCATAAACCATAGGCCACGCTGCAAATAACGCGCCGCCTGCAGTTATAAACCATACTTGATTACCATCCCAATGCGGGCCAATAGTGTTTATTACTGTGCGGCGCTCTGAATCTGTTTTACCAACGAGGCGAAGCAACATAGCAACGCCCATATCCATACCATCGGTAATAGCAAAACCAATAAGCAGCACACCAATGATCAACCACCAAAGCATTTTTAACGTTTCATAATCAAAAATCATGATTGCTCTCCTTCAGTTTTCTCAGCTTTGTTTGGTAATTCAAAATGATACTTACCAGTATGTAGCGAGCTTGGTCCTTGCTTAACAAACCGGATCATCAGCCAGCCTTCCACAATGGCTAAACCAGTGTAGAAAACAATAAACCCAGTTAAGCTAATTAAAATATCGTTTACTGTCAGTGACGATGTCGCTAAAAAGGTCGGCAGTATTTCAGATATAGCCCAAGGTTGACGGCCATACTCAGCAACTATCCAGCCAAATTCAATCGCTATCCAAGGTAGTGGAATACTCAATACTGCAGCCCATAACAACCAGCGCTTTTGCTCAATAACGCGATGTGCGTTGTAGTAAAATGCTAAAATAAATACCGCGAGCATGGCTACGCCACAGGCAACCATAATCCTAAATGACCAGAACATAGGGCCTACTTTAGGGAATGAGTCTTTAACGGCTTTTTGAATGTGCTTTTCTGTGGCGTCTACAACATCAGGTGTGTAGCGCTTAAGCAACAAACCATAGCCCAAGTCGTCTTTTAGGGTATCAAATTTGGCTATGTTTTCTGGTGTATCTTCGCCGTTTCTGAGTTTTGTAAGGTATTCATAAGCAATCATGCCGTTGCGAATACGCACTTCGTGTTGTTTTTCTAAGTCGTTAATTCCCGTTACTTGCTCATCGAGTGAGCGCGTAGCAATTAAACCAAGCGCATAAGGTATTTTAACTGCGGCATGGGTAACTTGCTCTTCTGAGTCAGGAAAACCAAACGCAGTAAATGCAGCGGGGGCTTCTTCTGTGTGCCATTCTGCTTCAATTGTGGCAAGTTTAACTTTTTGAACTTCGCCGACTTCGTAGCCTGATTCATCACCGAGTAAAATTACACATAAAATAGACGCTAAACCAAAGCCAGATGCAACCGAGAAAGAACGTTTAGCAAACGCTAAATCACGACCTTTTAATATGTACCAACTACTTATGCCCAGTACAAACATCGAGGCAGCTACGTAACCTGCCGATACGGTATGAATAAACTTAACTTGCGCTACAGGATTAAACACAAGCTCTGCAAAACTGGTCATTTCCATACGCATAGTTTGATAGTTAAACTCAGCGCCCACAGGATTTTGCATCCAACCGTTAGCGATTAAAATCCATAGTGCCGACATATTTGTTCCCAACGCCATTAAAAAGGTTGCCCCTAAATGTTGGCGCTTAGAAAGCCTGTCCCAGCCTAAAAAGAACATCCCCACAAAGGTTGATTCTAAAAAGAATGCCATTAAGCCTTCAATAGCCAGCGGGGCACCAAAAACATCACCTACGTAATGGGAGTAATAAGACCAGTTAGTACCAAACTCAAATTCCATGGTAAGGCCTGTGGCCACACCTATTGCAAAGTTAATACCAAACAATTTTCCCCAAAACTTAGTCATATCACGGTAAATCTCGCGACCGGTCATAACATAAACCGATTCCATGATAACTAAAATCCAGGTCATACCTATAGTGAGAGGTACAAATAAAAAATGAAAGAGAGCGGTAACAGCAAACTGTAATCGCGATAGATCCACAAAGGTTTCATCTATCATTATTAGCTCCTTAAAAGTGACGGATTAACAGGGCAATATAATAATTGGCAAAGTTAGGTTTGTTGAGTTTTCAGTAGTTACTGAAAGTTTGTAATATTATTTACGTTTGTGCAATTTTTGTCAACACGTATATTAGCAAAACTTAATATATATTTCATATGCTACATGAGTATTAAAAATAAATAATTCAATAAATTAAATTTGCTTATAAAAAACCAGTTATTTAAAGCGTTTAATCAAACACTAAAACACGGTAAACTAACAAGCATGAACGCTTGGTTTACTTGTGAAATAAAATCAAATGAATAAAGATAAAAAACAACTACGTATTGGTATTGTGGCAGGGGAACTGTCGGGCGATATTTTAGGCGAAGGCTTAATAAAAGCGCTTAAGCAACACTTCCCTAATGCTATTTTTGAAGGAATAGCGGGGCCTAAAATGCAAGCGCAGGGCTGTAAAACCTTGTTCGATATGGAAGAGCTTTCGGTAATGGGGCTTGTTGAAGTGTTAGGGCGTTTGCCGCGTTTACTTAAAATTCGTAAACAACTCGTGCAGCACTTTGTTGATAACCCACCTGATGTATATATTGGCATCGATGCTCCCGATTTTAATTTACGAGTAGAAAAGCCGCTTAAAGATGCGGGCATTAAAACGGTGCAATACGTCAGTCCATCGGTATGGGCATGGCGCGAAAAGCGTATTCATACCATAAGTGCAGCGACTAACTTAGTCCTTGCACTATTACCATTTGAAAAAGAATTTTACGATAAACATCAAGTACCGTGTACATTTGTGGGCCATACTTTGGCTGACGATATAGCACTTGAGCACGACGACAGCAAAGCTCGTGAAGAATTAGGTTTAAGCCTTGATGACAAAGTACTGGCATTGCTGCCTGGTAGTCGAGGCTCTGAAGTTGGTTTACTAAGTGAAACTTACATTAAAACGGCTGCAGAACTGCAAGCGCAAAACCCCAATCTTAAAATTGTGGTGCCACTAGTAAACGAAAAACGCAAAGCGCAATTTATCGCTATTTTAAATGCCACAGCACCAAGCCTAAATGTTAACCTGCTTGATGGGCAATCAAAGTTAGCGATGCAAGCTGCCGATGCTATTTTATTAGCGTCGGGTACTGCAACACTAGAAGGTATGCTATATAAAAAACCTATGGTAGTGGGCTATAAAATAAAGCCGTTGAGTTATTGGATTTTTAAAACCTTATTTACCTTTAATATTAAGTACTTTTCGCTGCCTAATTTATTAGCCGACGAAGAGCTAGTGCCTGAGTTTTTACAAAGTGAGTGTAACGTGACTAACTTAACAAACGCGCTTACTCCTATGCTTAACACTAATAACAGAGCGCTAAAAGCACGCTTTTTAGCTATTCACGAAAAAATTAGATTAAATGCCAGCGAACAAGCAGCCAACGCTGTGGCGGAGTTAATAAATGCAAATTGATAGACCCAACGTAGCCTTAATTGCCGGTGTTGACGAAGTAGGGCGCGGCCCACTTGTTGGCGATGTGGTCACTGCCGCCGTTATTTTAGATCCCACTAAACCTATTGCTGGCTTAGCGGATTCTAAAAAATTAACAGATAAAAAACGCCAAGCACTTGCTATTGAAATTAAAGAAAAAGCATTGTGTTACGCCTATGGTCGCTGCAATCCGACAGAGATTGATGAATTAAATATTCTGCACGCAACGATGCTTGCCATGACCCGCGCAGTAGAGGCGTTAAGCACACAACCTGAATTTGTATTTATAGATGGAAACCGCTTACCAAAACTCACTATGCCAGCGCAAGCCGTTGTTAAAGGCGATAGCTTAGTAGCAGAAATTTCAGCCGCATCTATTTTAGCTAAAGTAGCGCGCGATGACGAAATGATTGAACTTGATAAACGCCACCCTGAATATGGCTTTGCAGGGCACAAAGGGTATCCAACTAAAGCGCATTTTGCGGCGCTTGAGCAGTATGGCGCCATTGCGGAGCATCGCAAAAGTTTTAAACCTGTGCAGCGCGTTTTGGCGCAAGCCAATGGTGAGGGCTAAGCATGGCTGCTCCTGATTTTGTTCATTTAAGGGTTCATTCAGACTTTTCGATGGTTGACGGCCTCGCTAAAACAAAGCCGATAGTCGCTAAAGCGCAAGAGCTGCAAATGCCGGCTATTGCGATTACCGATCAAATGAACTTTTGTGGCTTAGTGCGTTTTTATGGCGCAACGCATAACGCCGGTATTAAACCTATTGTGGGTGCTGATTTTTGGGTTCGTAGTCCTGAATTTCCTGACGAGCCAAGCCGCTTAACCATATTAGCCAAAGACAACGACGGCTATAAAAACATTACCTTATTAATATCTAAAGCGTATCAGCGTGGGCATGTGTTTCATCGCCCTGTGATTGACCGAGAATGGCTGGTGAAACACAAAACGGGCTTAATTATTCTCTCAGGCGCTAAAGACGGTGATTTAGGTAAAGCGTTATTAAAAAATAATCCAAGTGTTATTGAATCAGTAGTTAGTTTTTACAAGCAGCATTTTAGCGATAACTACTACCTTGAGCTTGTTCGCACCAATCGCCCTTTAGAAGAAGACTACTTGCACATGGCGGTAGAGCTTTCAGTTAAAGAGCAGTTACCTGTTGTAGCCACCAACGAAGTGGTATTTTTAAAGCCTGAAAACTTTGAAGCGCATGAAATTCGCGTTGCTATTTTTGACGGTTACACACTTGATGATAAACGCAGGCCGAAACGATTCTCTGAAGAACAATACCTAAAAACACCAGAGCAAATGGCTGAGCTGTTTAGCGATATTCCAGAAGCGCTACAAAACACCGTAGAAATAGCTAAACGTTGTAATGTAACGGTTCAATTAGGAACTTACTTTTTACCTGATTACCCAACTGGCTCACTTAAAATTGATGAATTTTTAGTTAAAGTGTCAGAAGATGGTCTTGAAGAGCGACTGCAGTTTTTATTCCCCGATGAAGAAGAGCGAAAAGTAAAACGCGTTGAATACGATGAGCGACTTGATATAGAGCTTGGCGTAATCAACCAAATGGGATTCCCAGGTTACTTCTTAATCGTAATGGAGTTTATTCAGTGGAGTAAAGATAACAATATACCAGTTGGACCTGGTCGTGGTTCAGGTGCGGGTTCGTTAGTTGCATACGCACTTAAAATTACTGACTTGGATCCGCTTGAGTTCGATTTACTTTTTGAGCGATTTTTGAATCCTGAACGTGTATCAATGCCCGATTTCGACGTCGATTTCTGTATGGATAGACGAGACGAAGTAATTGATCACGTGTCGGCTTTGTATGGGCGAAACGCCGTATCGCAAATTATTACCTTTGGTACTATGGCTGCAAAAGCGGTAATACGCGATGTAGGGCGAGTGCTTGGGCATCCTTATGGATTCGTTGATCGTATTTCAAAAATGATTCCAGGCGATCCCGGGATGACACTTGCTAAAGCGTTTGATATAGAGCCACGCTTGCAAGAAGCCTACGATGGCGACAATGAAGTAAAAGATTTAATCGACATGTGTCGCATCCTTGAAGGGTGTACACGTAACGCCGGTAAACATGCGGGTGGCGTAGTGATATCGCCAACCACTATTACCGACTTTGCCGCGCTTTATTGCGATGACGAAGGTAAGTTTCCGGTCACGCAGTTTGATAAAAACGACGTAGAAACCGCAGGCTTAGTTAAGTTCGATTTCTTGGGCTTGCGTACACTGACTATATTGCAGTGGGCGGTCGATATGACCAATGTGCGCATGGAGCGCCAAGGTAAAGATCTCGTTGATATAAATACCATTCCACTGGATGATAAAAAAAGTATCGAGTTACTACTTCGCGCCGAAACGACCGCTGTATTCCAGCTAGAATCGCGCGGTATGAAAGACTTAGTACGCCGTCTAAAGCCCGATTGCTTTGAAGATATGATTGCGCTTGTGGCCTTGTTCCGCCCAGGTCCGCTGCAATCAGGCATGGTAGATAACTTTATCGACCGAAAGTTGGGCCGAGAAGAAATCTCATACCCAGATGCGCAATATCAACACGAAAGCTTAAAACCAATACTTGATCCAACGTACGGTATTATCTTGTATCAAGAACAAGTAATGCAAATTGCGCAAGTATTAGCAGGTTACACGCTCGGTGGTGCCGACATGTTGCGTCGTGCGATGGGTAAGAAAAAACCCGAGGAAATGGCAAAACAGCGTTCAACGTTTGAAGATGGCGCACGAAATAACGGCATTGACGGCGAGCTCGCGATAAAAATCTTCGACTTGGTGGAAAAGTTCGCCGGTTATGGTTTTAACAAATCTCACTCAGCGGCGTACGCACTGGTATCGTATCAAACGTTGTGGATGAAAACGCATCATCCAGCAGAGTTTATGGCTGCGGTAATGTCGGCCGATATGGATAACACCGACAAAATAGTTATTTTGGTGGATGAATGTGAAAACATGAAGCTCACCTTATTGCCACCCGACGTAAACGCTGGCGAATTTAAATTTACAGTAAATCTGCAAGGTGAAATTGTTTACGGCATTGGCGCGATAAAAGGCGTGGGTGAAGCACCGGTTGAAGCTATTTTAGAAGCGCGTGCAAAAGGGGGCCCATTTAAGGATTTATTTGATTTTTGTGCCCGCGTTGACTTAAAACGCTTAAATAAACGTGTTACTGAAAAATTAATTTACTCAGGCGCACTGGATAATTTAGGGCCAGAAAAAACCCAACCTGGGCGTGCTACGTTATTAGCTAGTTTAAAAAGTGCGATGCGTGCGGCCGACCAACACAACAAAGCTGAGTTATTAGGGCAAAGTGATTTGTTTGGTTTATTAGCTACCGAACCTGATGAAGTTGAACAAGCCTTTATTAAAGCCACAGGCCTCACCGATAACGAATGGTTAGATGGCGAAAAAGAAACCCTAGGCCTTTATTTAACAGGGCATCCGATAAATCAGTACCGCCGTGAACTTAAGCATTACACCAGCGGAAAAATAGTTGATTTACAGCCAACTAATCGCGACGTGTTCGCAACGGCCGCTGGTTTAGTGATTGCTTCTAGGGTATTAATTAATAAAAAAGGAAATCGCTGGGCCTTAGTAACTTTAGATGACAAGAGTGCACGCATTGATGTACGCTTGTATTCAGACGAGTTTGAAAAGTACCAAGATATGCTGCAAGTTAATAATATCTTGGTAATATCTGGACAGGTCAGCTTTGATAACTTCTCTGGTGGTATTACAATGACTGCTAGAGAAATAAACACCATAGCTCAAGCGCGTGAAAAACGTATTAAAGCGATTAAAATGACGCTGAACATGGTGCAAGTCGAGGCTGGTTTCTTCGATAAATTACAAAAAGTACTCGAACCATACAAAATGGGAACGTGTCCGATCAAAGTTTATTACCAACGTCCAGATGCGTTGGCGCAATTAACTCTTGGTATCGAATGGTGTGTTACGCCAAGTGACGACTTAATTCATAAGTTATCGCTAATGGCGGCGCAAGATGTAGAACTAGAATTTAACTAATTAGGTAGTTTAGAGCATGAGCCTCAATTATCTTGATTTTGAGCTTCCGATTGCAGAATTAGAAGCAAAAATTGAAGAATTACAAAATATAAGCCGCGCTGGCGAATTAGACCTTGAGTTAGAAGAGGAAGTCAGCAAATTAAAAGAAAAAAGTGCCAAACAAAAACAGGAGATATTTTCTAATTTAGGTGCTTGGCAAGTATCACAGTTAGCACGTCATCCGTTGCGTCCTTACACTCGAGATTATATCGAGCGCATTTTCACGGAATTTGATGAGTTTTCTGGCGATCGTACTTTTGCTAACGATCCTGCTATTTTAGGTGGTATAGCGCGTTTAGATGGCGAACCAGTCATGGTTATCGGCCAACAAAAAGGCCGTGATACGGCTGAAAAAATTAAACGCAATTTTGGTATGCCAAAGCCAGAAGGTTACCGTAAAGCATTACGTTTAATGGAAATGGCTGAGCGTTTCAAAATGCCAATCATGACCTTTATCGACACGCCAGGTGCATACCCAGGTGTTGGCGCTGAAGAACGTGGGCAATCTGAAGCAATCGCGCGTAACTTAAAAGTAATGGCGACACTTAAAGTGCCGACAATATGTACGGTGATTGGTGAAGGCGGTTCAGGTGGTGCATTAGCGATTGGTGTTGGCGACAGAGTTAATATGTTGCAGTACAGCACTTACTCAGTAATTTCGCCTGAAGGTTGTGCGTCTATTCTTTGGAAAAGCGCTGATAAAGCACCGCTTGCAGCAGAAGCAATGGGTGTAACCGCAGAGCGCGTTAAAGAATTAGACTTAATCAACAACTTAGTTGATGAGCCTCTAGGTGGTGCGCACCGCAATTACGATGCTATGGCACGTAATTTAAAAGTTCGCCTTAAACGTGACTTAGCAGACTTACAAGCACTTACGCTTGAGGAAATGCTTGATCAACGTTATAAACGTTTAATGTCGTTTGGCTATTGTTAAGCACATTTAATGTTAAAAAAAGCCGCTTATGCGGCTTTTTTGCTTTAAAATACCCAGAGTTTTTATATTAAAGTGCGCCCATATGCATACATCAGCAATTTATCAGCAATTAAAAAAATCATTAAATAACTATATTGAGCAAGGCAATACTGATTTTACTGTGGCGCTCTCTGGTGGGGTTGATTCTGTGGTGTTGCTGTATTTAATGCGAGCTTTAAAAGCAGATAACCCTGCAATTAATATCTCGGCTATATATGTTAACCATGGCTTGAGTCAGTATGCTGATAATTGGCAAGGCTTTTGTAAAAACGTATGCATTGATCTTGAGGTGCCTTTTGAAGCTGCGAAAGTTGTTATTAAGCCGCAGTCGCGCACCAGCCTTGAAGCCCAAGCACGCGACGCCCGTTACAAAGCACTTGATGAGCAAAGCTCAAAAGGGAGCATTATTTTACTGGGCCAACATTTAAACGACCAAATAGAAACGTTTTTACTGCGCTTAAAGCGAGGTTCTGGTTTAAAAGGGCTTGGTGCTATGCATAAAGCGCGTTTGCTGCAAAGTGGGCGAGTGTGCTTTAGGCCATTGTTAAATGTAACGCGCAGCGATATAGAAGCGTTTGCAGCGCAGTTTAATATTAAGCATATCACTGATGACTCAAACACAGATGAACGTTTTGATCGTAATTTTTTACGCTCAAAAATAGTGCCTGTGTTAGCTGAGCGCTTTAATGGATTTGAGCAATGCACTGCACGAAGCATTGAGCTACTACAGCAACAACAAACTCTACTTGATGAATATACCGAGCTTGATTTAAATAAGTGTGTTAACGAGCATCAAGCACTGTGCATTAGCAAAATAAGCGAATACAGCCCAGCGCGCATTGCAAATATAGTACGTACATGGCTTGCACTATTTACACAAGTGATGCCATCGCAAAAGCAACTTGAGCAAATTATAGATCAAGCAATAAATGCAAAAAACGACGCGCAAATACGTATTGATTTGCTAGATGGTCAAATACGTCGTCATCAAGGGGATTTGTATTTTGTAACACCAAGTGAAGTATTAACAGATGTCGAGCTTAATCATTCAGAGCTAACACTTGCAGACGGGCGCTTATTAATTAAAAGCATCGGTTGCGGACTAAGACCTCCATACTCTAATGAGCAAGTAATAGTGCGCTTTAATTGCAATAGCGCGCGTATAAAACCACTTAAAAAGCCTGGTAGTAATACAGTTAAACATTGGTTTAAGGATGCAAAAATAGCGCCGTGGCTTCGCGCCAGTGTGCCGCTTATTTTTTATAATGATGAATTAGTGCAAGTGGTTGGCTATTTTATAAGTGCTAACCATATTGATGAAAGTGGTATTTTTTGGGAGTGTAAATAAATGAGTAAACAGCCGCATGTTGGTTTATCGTTGATAACTAAAGCGCCAATGGGTATGTTAATTACAGCTATAATTGCAGTTATAGCCAATGTTTTACTTGAGTTGAATGTTATTACCTTAGGTTATGCAATTGCTGGTGGTGCTCTCTCAGCAATGCTCTTATTAGCTTATTGGTTAGGCAAAGGTGGGTTGTTTTTTGTTTTAGGCGTAAGCCTGCCATTGCTGCTGGTTTTATTTACACCGCTTGCTGGAATTACTGCACTGCTTAATTTAGTGAGTGGTTTCTTTTTTGGTTTTTGCGCGGCGTTGGTTGCTTATAAATTATACCAAAGACATTAAATTAATAATCTATTATAGCGACAAAAAAATAGCGCAATAACAAGGCAAAAATTTTTGAATCTAGTTGTTCTATATAAAAAAATTTTAACGACGTTATAGTGCAATTTAATTCGTTAAATTGATCAAAGAATTATGCAGTTTGGTATTAGTCACATTTTTGGCTAAACACGCACCAATAAAAAGCCTAGCGGGGGAAGCTAGGCTTTTTATTGGAAATTGGTTTAGATGCTGCGACTAATAGGCTTTTGCGCAGTTTCTGCCAGACGCTTTTGCTTTGTATAAACCTTTATCGGCACGAGCAAATATCTCATTTTCGCAATCTTTGCTGCTTGCTAATGTAAAGCCAATACTGGTTGTTACTTTATATTGCAACATCATACTTGAGTGCCTAACTAGGCGCATAATACGCTCAGCGATTACTTTATTGGTAGTAAACTCTGGATCTTCAATTAATATTGCAAATTCATCGCCGCCAAATCGAAATACAGAGTCGGTGCCGCGAATACTGCTGCATAAAATCTTAGAAAATTCAATGAGCGTGTCATCGCCAATTTTATGACCAAAGTTATCGTTTACTTGTTTAAAGTTATCTAAATCAAGCAACATAAGGCTGAATGGGCGTTGATAACGTCGGCAATTTTCAAGCTTTTGTAATAAAATGTCATTAAATTGACTACGATTATTTAACCCTGTTAATGCATCTTTTGTCGCGAGTTTTAACACTCGGCTATACATCATTGCATTACGAAGTGGGTAAACAAGGGCGGCGTGCAAAGCCCGTAGTTTTCTTTCAATTACAGCATTAAGCGGATACTGGCTAAAATATATTAGCTGTCCTAAATGCTCTTTGCCAATGCTTAAATCATAAAAATATGGCGTGCTTGTAGTGCTGCTATCTGATGTTTGTGTAGTACCAAGCGTTGATTGAAACTGTAGCCCTGAAAAGTTCAGCAACTTTTTTGCAAACTTTGCATACATAGCCAAAATATCTTCAATGATTAAACTAGTTTGTAATTCAGTAACAAGCTCATGCGTTGCCGTAGGCTCATCTAAACGTGTAGGTTCGGCTGAAAACGGCAAAAAATCACCGCGACCAGTTACACGTTGTGTCAAAATATGGACATTTTCCATTCTATTCTCCCCCGAGGGTGTTGCTTTGCACTTAACAAGCTATTTCTATGCCATATTTTAAAACTGGCTGAAAAACAGATGCTTGCTATATTTAAAGTAAGTTCCACTGTTTAATTAGCGCGAGAGGCCTTACTTGCAGAGTATTAATGTTCAAATTTTTGGCTTATTGGTCGCAGCGGTTCTTTTGGTGTGGTTTTTTAAGCGTATTGGTTTGCCGCCTATTTTGGCGTACTTAGCAACTGGCGTTTTAGCGGGTAGTCATGGTATTGGTTGGATGGCGCAAACGCACGAAATCGACTTTGTGGCCGAGCTTGGTATTGTATTTTTGTTATTTAGTTTAGGGCTCGAATTTTCTATTTCACGTTTAATGGCAATGCGAAATATTGTGTTTGGTTTAGGCTCCTTACAAGTTGTAGTAACCAGTTTTGTGTTTATTATTACGCTG
Source organism: Pseudoalteromonas aliena SW19 (assembly GCF_014905615.1). NCBI lineage: Bacteria > Pseudomonadati > Pseudomonadota > Gammaproteobacteria > Alteromonadales > Pseudoalteromonadaceae > Pseudoalteromonas > Pseudoalteromonas aliena. The sequence goes on along the minus strand of NZ_AQGU01000026.1, from coordinate 4,742 downwards.
TATAGCTTAAGTTTTAGCTTGCTCACCAGCTTTACCATCGGCGTTATTATGGCGCTTTCTTCTACGGCGGTAGTGGTTAAGTTATTAAAAGAAACAGGGGAGCTTAATCAGCGCCGAGGGCAACTTGCCATCGGCGTGTTGTTATTTCAGGATATCGCGGTTGTTCCTCTGCTTATTATTCTTCCTTTACTTGCCACAAGCGATTCGCAAAGTATTAGTTGGGCGCTCGCTTTTGCTCTTTCTAAGGGCGCATTTGTGTGTTTATTGTTATGGGCAATAGGCAAATGGGTGCTTCCCAAAGTATTTAATGAAATAGCGCTAGTGCGTACTGATGAGTTATTTGTACTTACCACATTATTGGTTGCTTTATTTGCAGCACTTTTAACGTACATGTTTGGCTTATCGATGGCTTTGGGCGCTTTTTTAGCTGGCATGATGCTAGGGGAGAGTCATTATAGGCATCAACTAGAGGCTGATATAAGGCCTTTTCGCGATATTTTAATGGGGTTATTTTTTGTAACTGTAGGTATGCAGCTCGATATCCTTTATGTGCTCAGCAATAGCTTGTTTATTATTGGAGCGTTGCTTGGCTTATTAATTTTAAAAATTGCCGTTGTTGCAATCAGTGCTCAGCTTATGGGAGAGCGAAAGCAAGATGCATTGGCATGTGCAATTATGCTTTGGCAAATGGGTGAGTTTGGCTTTGTGCTTATTGCTTTGGGCAGTCAGCAGCAACTATTAACTAGCGAACAAGCCTCATTTTTAATTGCACTGGGTGTACTTTCAATGGCATTTACACCATTTTTGATTGATAAAACTCCATTTATACTAAAACGTTTAGGTGTACTTGATAGAGCAATCATGGCTTGGGAAAGCGAGCCTAAAAGCAGCACACTTTATAGTAATCATGTCGTTATTTGTGGTTTTTCGAGAGTAGGGCAAACAATTGCACGGTTTTTAAAGCCTGAGGCAATCGAGTACGTTGCTATTGAGAGTAATCCAATACTTGTTCAAGAAGGCAAAGCCGCAGGTGAGCCCGTGATATATGGGCATGTTAAACAAAAAGATATTTTAAAATGTGCCGGTGTAGAACGTGCGCGTCTCGTTATTATTACCTTTACCGAGTTTGAGCAAACACAAGTAGTAATAGATGCCATTAAACAAATAGCGCCCGAAGTTAAAATACTTATACGCACACGAGATGATAGCCAGCTCGAAAAATTAAAAGAATTGGGGGTAACCGAAGTTGTGCCCGAAACGTTAGAAGCAAGCTTAATGCTTGTGTCGCATGTATTATCTATGTCGGGCGTGCCTATGAGTCGAATTGTTAGGCGCGTAAGCAAAGAACGCCGTAACCGCTATCAGTTTTTACAACGTTTTTTTACAGGTGAACATATTGATGGCGATGAAAATAGCAGCGACAGATTAGAATATTTACACGTTATAGCCTTGCCCGATAAAGCATACGCCGTAAATAAAAGTATTAGTGAGCTTAACTTAGCAAAACGAAAAGTGTCGATAAAAGCGTTGCGCAGGCAAGATCGTGAAATTGATGCCCCATCAGATCAAACTTTGTTATTGGCAAACGATATTTTAGTTTTGCAAGGTAAGCCACGTCGTGTTGAGCGGGTAGAGCACTACCTGCTCGACGGAATCGAATAGTTGCTTAGGTTGGGGCGTGTTGACCTTTCGTGATTGATTTTGCAGCAGTACGTTTGGTATTTAGGCAAGACAGAGCCTGTGATGTGTGGTCATTCCACATAAATAGGCGATAACGCAGCATAAATACCAAACATGCGCTGCCCGAAGGATTCTACCTAGGGGCAATTAACTCTTTGTTGCTCGGTTTTTACTTAGCCCACTAGGTTACAAACCTCGCGCCGCGATTAAATCGCCCCTAGATTGAACAAATTTCAATCCACAAAGGTCAACACGCCCTAGTCTAATTCTAAAAATTGGCGTATTTCAGGCAATTTTGCCATGCCATCTTCATAGCCTATTTTCATTAAGTGCTGGGTGTAGCGCTTTTCGAATAATAAGTAACTGGTTAAACTCGATTGCGAATGCTTTTTCACACCGATTATTCTAAGCAGCACTTTAATAGCCCACGGCATATCGTTGTAATACTGCGCTGCAATAGCATTGAAGTTTTGCGAAGGGTTAACTACAAACGCCTCAATTTGTTTAAGTTCTTGATGTTTATCGCGTGCGGGTAATAGCCCTAAGGTGCGGTTTACTCGGCCTAAACGCTCTAAATCCGACTGCATTGTGTCGGTAAATACACTGTCGAGTAAATGCCCTGCAACCGCAGAAAGGCCAGGGTAATGTGCTGAATAACCAGGAGGATGCTGCTCCTTTGGCTCATCTACCCCAATTATAAATATTTTTTCAGCGCCTAAATGAATAGACGGACTAAGCGGAGATAGTTGATGAATAGAGCCATCGCCAAAATAGTGGTTATAAATATTTACGCTTGGAAATACCATTGGAATAGCACTTGATGCCATTAAATGCTCAACGTTAATACGTGTTGCACGTCCTTCTCGTTTAGCGCGTTGCCAAGGTGCTTGCGTATTTGACTGAAAAAATGCCACCGAGTCACCGGTTGTGTAACTGGAGGCTGTGATCGATAACGCATCTAAATAGTTTCGATGTAAGTTACGCTCAATTCGATTTAAGTCTAATATCTCGTTTAATAAGCCACGAAGAGGACGATTATTTAACAAACTCGCAGGTGGGTGGTTAATATGCTCTGATTGAAAACTCGTTAAAATATTACGAGCAATATGACCAAAAACACTTAAAAAGTCGCTTTTGTACACCATAGACGTTGAAAAGTTTTTCCAAACAGATTCAAGTTTCCTCACTGCTAAATGTGCACAAGAAGCGTAACATGCTAATGCAGCAGAGTTAATTGCCCCTGCTGAGGTGCCATTTATAACTCTAAACGGTAATGGCGCGGTGCGTGGCATGCTATGAGCAAGCGCTTTTAGTACGCCAACTTGATAAGCTGCACGAGCGCCGCCACCTGTTAGTAACAAGGCTATTTTGGGTTTTTTTGGATCAACTTGCTTGATTTTCATATTGGTGGTTAAACTGTTCTACGTCTTTACTTTATTTATTAACTGTAAGTCTTTAAGCTAGAAGAATCAAAGGATAACTACTTTTATACTAATTACATTAAATACCAAGGGCTTTAGCGTGTATTTTTCATTCGCTAAACGATTTTGTATTAAATGCCATTAGTATTGTTGGTAGAATGAATTTAATCCACTTAGCGCACTCTAAGTGACACCGCATTTTTATTTTTATGGAGTTCGTATGTCAGATAAACCAGAAGCGTCAGATGTTCAAAAACGTCCACCGAATAACAACCTTCTTTTCGCCGTTATTATTTTAATAGTCGTAGCATGCGCGGCTGCTTTTATATTGCTTAAACCAAACGATGAGCAAGTAACGCGCACCAAAGTCGAGCCGTCAGTTAAAGAACAGCTAATACTGGAACTTAAACCAGAAAATGCTCAAGACGTTGAACAGGGCACACTTTCTGTAAAATCAGATAAACCAGCTGAACTTGAAGTGCCTGCGCAGTCTGTAGCTGAACCTGAGACTGAAACTAAACCAATTGTAAAGCCACTCCCAGCACTTAATGAAAGCGACACGGTTGTTGTAACTAAAATTGACGAGTACTTTAGCGACCCAGTAATGAGTTTAATGGTAACCGACGATGTAATTCGCCGTGGTGTCGTGTTTATAGATAACATTGCCCAAGGCAAAATCGCCAAAAAACATGCACCTGTTATTAAACCAGAAGAGAGTTTTAGCGTAACTGAAGGGGATATTTTAACGATTGATCCTAATAGCTATGAGCGTTATACACCGTATGTAAAAGTATTCACCAGCATGAGTGCAGCTCAAGCCGTGCGTTTGTACGAAGAATATAAACCACTTATTAACAGTGCATACACTGAAATAGGTTACGGCGATGATGAGTTTAATCAAACCCTAACCGACGCAATTGATTTACTACTCGATACGCCAGAGCCCCAGGGCGACTTACCATTACTTCGTAACTCGGTAACATATCAGTATGCATTTTCAGAATGGGAGCAATTACCTGCTGCTCAAAAACAACTTTTACGCATGGGTCCTGAGAACATGAAAAAAGTAAAAGCAGCACTGCGTAATATTAAAGCTCAGTTAGAGAGCAATTAATACGCACAAAAATAGCTAAATGCACCGCGATTGTATATGAAGTATGCAATCGCACTTTCTTTTTAGATTATCCCTTGAATAACAGAGCAAAAGTAGAGATAATCCCCCCGCGCCAACCAAGGCCCTCAATGGTAGTCTTATTGGTCCTCTCGCAACACTAGCAGGCGAACCTGGTCAGGCCCGGAAGGGAGCAGCCACAGTTTGTGACGTGTGTGCCGAGATGTGGCTGGTAAGACTGCCACCCAAATTCCTCATTTGGGTGATATAGCTAAAATCTTATTTAATATTCTTCATAAATATATTCTTTTTAAATTAACGTCCTTAATACTAATTGCATCAAATAAGTGATTTATTTTAGTGCCACTTGCAAAGGGTGATTAGGATGGGTCAACATAATTAATTGAGCTATTTTGAGGTAAGAAAACCTCGTTGATAACAAAGCAAAAATTTCGTTATTTAGTTGTTGAACTAAGCCGCTACGCGGAGATCCTATTCTGACCATTTGAGCCACACTTACCTTGGGGTTA